>NZ_JAWPBF010000009.1:0-225989 GCF_033341895.1 Citrobacter sp. HN-141
AATCGGTGGAGCTGCATGACAAAGTCATCGGGCATTATCTGAACATAAAACACTACCAATAAGTTGGAGTCATTACCGGCTGATGCCCTCACATCAAATCACTGAGCTCCCCGCTGACACCAGTACGCTGGTCTGGAACGGTGAATACCTCTTCCAGGCGGGGCGATTCTCCACAGAAATGCAGTACCAGCACCTCGTTTTCGAGGAGTTTGCTCGCACCGTACAACCTGCCGTCGATCCGTTTGTCTTTTCAAACACGGCTGATATCAACCCGCAGATCTTTGCTGAATTTGCGCACGTGGTTTATCGCTTCGGGCATTCAATGCTCACAGAAACCGTAGCGCGTACCGACATTGACATGCAAAACGGTGATATCGGTCTGATTGCCGCATTTCTCAATCCAGTGGCATTTAATGAAATTAACGGTGCCACCGTGTCCGATGAACAGGCCATCGGCGCGATTGTTCGGGGTATGACGCGACAAGTCGGTAACGAGATTGATGAGTTTATTACTGACGCCTTGCGTAATAACCTGATTGGCCTGCCGCTTGATTTGGGGGCGCTTAACATTGCCCGTGGACGTGATACGGCTATGCCGTCGCTGAACCAGGCCCGTGAACAGTTCTTTGCATTAAGCGGCGATAGCCAGCTACGGCCGTATACCAGTTGGGCCGATTTCACCACATACCTGAAAAACCCGGCCTCCATAATCAACTTTATGGCCGCCTATGGTCAGCACGAACTGATCCTCAATGCCACCAGCCTGGAGGGTAAACGCGCAGCGGTTAATTTCCTGTTATTTGGTGATGCCAACAACGCTCCACCAGCAGACGCAATGGATTTCTTCAACAGTACCGGCGCATGGGCCAGCAAAGAAACGGGTCTGAATAAGGTCGATTTCTGGATTGGAGGGCTTGCTGAACGCAAAAATGAATTTGGCGGCATGCTCGGATCAACCTTCAATTTTGTCTTCGAAACACAGATGGAAATGTTGCAGGACGGCGACCGTTTCTACTATTTGAGTCGGGTACAAGGATTGAATTTACTGAACGAACTGGAAGCCAACTCGTTTTCTGCCCTGGTTATGCGCAACAGCGATCTCGGTGAAGAGGGTTCCTCTCACCTGCCTGCTAACCTGTTTCAGACCCCAGACCATATATTCGAAGTAAACCACGTGCTGCAAACGGAAATCGACCCTAAATGGGGAAATCCGCTGAAAGATCTGCTCTCGCCGTTGCTGGTACGACGCGATCCTGGGGCGGATGTGGACGGTGACGGTTTCGCCGATGGTGGTTATCTGAAATATACCGGCGATGGTCATGTGGTGCTTGGCGGTACCGCAGGGAACGATACGCTCATCGGAGGGAAAGGTATCGACAGCTTGTGGGGAGATGGTGGTGATGACCGTCTGGACGGCGGCGATGAAGCGGATGTGGTCCACGGTGGTGATGGCGATGACATCATTACGGACACCGGTACACCCGTAGGCGATGCTGACTTCCTCCATGGTGATGCCGGGCACGATGTGATCTTCTCCGGTAACGGAAACGATCTGGTCTTTGGCGGCACGGGCAGTGACTTCGTCGTGGTCGGTGAAGATGCCCAGGAGGTTTTCGCTGGGCAGGACAACGACTTTGCACTTGGGGGATCGGGTGGTGATTTCCTGATGGGTAATGAGGGCGATGACTGGCTGGAAGGTGGTGATGGGTTTGACACACTCGCGGGTGATAACTCTGAGCTGTTCTTCAACAGCACCATTATTGGTCACGATGTCCTGAACGGTCAGGGTAACGATACGGACTACGATGGCGAAGCCGGTGATGACATCATGGTTCAGGGCGCGGGTATCCAGCGTAATAATGGTATGGCCGGTTTCGACTGGGCGATCCATAAAGGCGATCCTAATGGCGCTAACTCTGACCTGGGTATCCCGATTTTCGTCAACCAGCAGGAGTTTATTCTGCGCGACCGTTTTGACCTGGTCGAAGGTCTGTCTGGCTGGAAACACAATGATATCCTGACCGGGACGGAACAACCGATCGGTACTGCACCGGTTCAGGGTGTCCCCCTCTCTAATAATCTGACCCAGGAAGGTGCCGACAGAATTGACGGTCTGCAGGCTATTCTCGGTGTCGCGCGTTCAGCCAATCCGGATGCGGTGTTACTCAATCCGGACGATGGCAGTGACATTTTACTCGGCGGCGGCGGTAGCGACCGCATTATGGGTAAAGCCGGCAATGACATCATTGATGGCGACGCCTGGCTGAACGTGCGTATTGCTGTTTCAGGTATGCCAGGGCTCACCAGCACCGAAAGCATGGCTGAGCTGAAATCGTACATGCTGGCAGGTACGCTGAAACCGAACCAGTTGTCGATTGTGCGCGAAATCCTGCATGAGGGCGATGGCACGGAAACTGACGTGGCAGTGTATCGCGATGTCAGTAGCAACTACGCCTTTACCCGAATGGCAGATGGTAGCCTCAGAGTCGATCACGCCACCCCCAATGCTGCATTGAACCTGAATGATGGTGTTGACCGTCTGCTGAATATCGAAAAACTGGAGTTTGGCGATGGTCAACAGCTGTGGGTCACGGCGCAACACGCGACGGGCGACCTGGCAATCAGTCGTGCAAACCCATCTGTTGGTGACCTGTTACGGGTTAACGTAGCAAATCTGCTCGATGGCAACGGTCTTGCGCCAGGTGTCGCAATCACCATGACATGGCAGGCTTTAATTAACGGACAATGGCAGGATCAGGCAACCGGCGTGGAGTTCAGCGTTCCCGGCGCTATCCAGGGCGCTCCGCTGCGTGTTGTCGCCAGTTTCAATGACCGAATGGGCGATGCCGAGACCTTAGTGTCAGCACAAACTCAGGCCGTCCTGCCACGAAATCAGGCAACAACAGGTGCGCCGGTGATTAATGACCTCACGCCAACGGAAAGTCTGACGCTGACGGCGGTGGTTTCGGGTATCGCCGACGCGGATGGCCTGAGCGGCGGAAATTTCAGCTACCAATGGAGAATGAGTTCACCGACCGGATTCGTCAACATCAACGGCGCAACATCAGCCACCTTCACGCCAGGCCAGGCTATGGTCGGCCGCACGTTGCAGGTGGTCGTCACTGTCGTAGATGATGAAGGTAACCCCCCGGTTATCCTGACGTCGACAACCACGCAGCCTGTGGGCGATCTGAACGTAGGTAATAATGGTGCCAATACGCTCATCGGTACCGCATGGAGTGACATCCTGCGCGGTGAAAACGGCAATGACACCTTACTGGGTGGCGCGGGTGATGACCTGTTAGTCGGCGGTGCGGGTAATGACTCTCTCTCCGGCCAGGCGGGACAAGATACGCTGCAAGGTGACGCGGGTAACGATACCCTGGACGGTGGTCTTGGCGCTGACAGTATGACCGGCGGCACAGGGAATGATACCTACATCGTTGATGATTTTGGTGATGTTGTGATCGAAGATCTTAACGGCGGGACGGATATTGTCCGCACGACTCTCAGCAGTTATGACCTGACCGATAACGTGGAAGAGTTGGTCTTTACCGGGAACGGTAGTTTTATCGGTACTGGTAATTCAATCGCCAACATCATCACGGGCGGTAGCGGTAATGACTATCTGTTCGGTATGGGCGGCAATGACCAGTTGTTTGGCGGTATCGGAAATGACTTCCTGGATGGCGGCGATGGCGCCGATAACCTGCAGGGTGGGAACGGTAACGACGTTATGATTGGCGGCGCGGGTGCCGATACCCTCTCTGGCGGTAATGGCGACGATATTCTCAATGGTCAGGAAGGAAACGATATCCTGGATGGCGGAACCGGAAGTGATATTTTCGCCTTCGGAGCCAACTTCGGCCAGGACCGTATCACGGGTTTCGACAGTAATCCCAATGGCGGACAGGACTTCCTTGACCTCGTTTTGCTAGGCATTAACGCGGAGAACTTTGCCAGCAGCGTCTCTATCACCGGAAATAACGGCAACACTATCGTGACCATCGGCACTGACACTATCACGTTAGTTGGCGTCAATTCGACCACCGTTAATATGGGTGATTTTTATCTGGAAATGCCGACTACCCTTGCCAGCAACAATGGCAATAGTTCATTGATCGTATAAGGAGAAGACTATGTCGCGCCAGCATACGCCAACAGAACTGAATGATGCATTAAAAGGAACGAAACCTACTTTTCTGATGCTGCTGTTTTTTAGTTGTGTGATTAATATGCTTATGCTGGCGCCGGCAATCTATATGTTGCAGGTTTACGATCGCGTACTGGTGAGTAAAAACACCACGACGCTGCTAATGCTCACCTTATTAATTGTCGGTTTGTACATTATTATTGCCATGATTGAATCCGCTCGTGCACAGGTTATGGTAAGACTGGGAAATAGGCTGGATATAAAGCTCAGCCAATTAGTTTTTAATGCGGCTTTTAGAAGAAAAATGTCCACCGGTGATAACAACCCGGCACAATCTTTAGCCGAGCTCGATCAGATCCGCCAGTTTCTCTCCGGGAACAGCTTGTTTTCATTGCTGGATATTCCGTGGACGCCGATTTATCTGTTTATTGCCTTTCTGGTACATCCCCTGTTGGGATACCTGTCTCTGGGCGGAATCACTCTATTATTCATTCTGACACTGGTTTCAGAGTTCTCCACTAAGCGCCCGATTCAACAAGCCCATGCCTTAACCATCAATAATGCCAGCAGGCTGAATAAACAGCTGCAAAACTCAGATGCTATCGAGGCGATGGGTATGCTTTCCACCCTAAAAGCAAACTGGCAGGAACAGCATAATAAAGTGCTGGCATTGCAAACACAGATCGCCGATAAAACGGCGGGGTTAAGCAGCCTGAGCCGATTTGTTCGCGTGTTGCTACAATCTGTCGCGTTGGGCGCCGGGGCGTTGCTGGTAATTGGTGGGCATATTACCCCAGGCCTGATGATCGCCGCCTCGATTATTCTTGGACGCGTCCTGAACCCGGTAGAACAAGTCATTGGCAGTTGGAAGCAGTTTGTCCAGTTTCGTAGCGCGTGGCATCAGTTATCGGAACTGCTAAAGGAGTATCCGGCCCCGCAAGATGTGCTGACCCTGCCGCGTCCGCAAGGCAACATCAGCGTTGAAGGCGTGTTTGCGACAGCTCCCGGACAACACGCCCCGTTGCTGCGTAATATCTCCTTTCAACTCGAACAAGGTGAAGTGCTGGGGATTATCGGTCCTTCTGCATCCGGAAAAACATCGCTGGCGAAAGTACTGGTCGGTGTCTGGAAGACGTTATCAGGAAAAGTCAGGTTGGACGGTGCAGATATTTGCCAGTGGGATAAAGCCCTGCTGGGGCCCTCGATAGGCTATCTGCCACAGGATGTTGAACTGTTTGACGGCACTATCGCACAGAACATTGCGCGTTTTACGAAAAATGACAGCGAACTGATCGTGGCGGCCGCACTTCTGGCGGGTGTACACGAGATGATCCTGCGCCTGCCGCAGGGGTACGATACACCGCTCGGCGCAGGTGGATACCAGTTGTCCGGCGGGCAGCGCCAGCGTATTGGGCTGGCGCGTGCTGTCTACAACAACCCCGCATTTATCGTCCTTGATGAACCGAATGCCAATCTTGATGATGCCGGGGAGTTTGCTCTCATTAAAGCCATCAACACGCTGCGAACACAGGGACAAACGACCGTGATTATATCGCACCGTCCTACTCTGCTCGGTGTGGTCAATAAAGTTTTACTGCTCAATGACGGCGCTATTCAGGAGTTCGGCACACGCGATCAGGTCTTCGCCCATCTGCGCCAGGCTAACGTGCTGAAACCAGTGGCAACACCCTCTTCATCCATCAACGAACAGCAGCGCGAGGCATGAAGATGAAAAAGAATCCCAATAACGCGGACGTCACCGGTGTGGATACCAACATCTGGTCCCCTATTGTTCGCGGTGTCGTTGTCATTGTGCTGGGGGTGGGTGGTTTCTTATTTTGGGCAGTGCAAGCCCCTTTAGATGCGGGTGTCGTTGCGGACGGTACGGTAACCGTATCCAGTAATCGAAAAACTATTCAGCATCTTAGCGGCGGTAGAGTGACGGATATTTTTATTAAAGAGGGTGACCTGGTTAAGCGAAATCAGGTGCTTGTCCGCCTGGATAAGATGCAACTCGACATGCGCTACAGCGCGTTAAACGCACAGTATATTTCCGCCAAAAGCATTGAAGATCGTTTGTTAGCAGAAAGAGATGGCCTGGAGGCAATCGTATTTAATTCCATGCTGACGCAGCAGTTTTCCGGTAATAAACGGCTGGCAGAAGTCAGGAATCTACAGGCCAAACTGTTCGATACGCGACGCAAAACGATTCAGGATGAATTGTCCATGATTCAGGAGACGCTCGAAGGCCTAGTCGGGCAAACGGATAATCTTAATAAAATAAAAGGATACCGCGATCACCAGTTCAACCTGATTAATCGTGAGTTGGGCGCGATTCGGGCGCTGAGTGAAAAAAACTATTATCCCAAGGCGCAATTACTGGTGCTGGAGCGCGAGGCGGCCGAAATATCCGGCAGTGTGTCCGAAGATATTTTGAACATTGCTAAACTCAAATCCCAGCAAAACGAATTAAAAATCAAAGCGTATCAGGTACGGCATCAGTATTTACGCGAAGTTGAGTCCGAACTAACTGAAAACCAAAAAGAAGTGGCGATGCTGGAGGATGAACTGGTTTCTACCCGCCATGAACTGGATAACACGGAGATTCGCTCCCCAATCAACGGTGTCGTTCTGGATGTCAAAGTCAGTACCGTCGGCGGTGTGATTCAGCCCGGTGAGCATCTCATGGATATCGTTGCCGCCGGACAACCGATGCAAATCGATGCCAAAATACCCGTACATGCCATTGATAAACTGGCCCCAGGTTTAACCGTTGACGTGCTGTTTCCTGCCCTGAACCATGCGCTGTTACCTTCCGTGCCTGCCCGAGTTCTGACCATCTCAGCCGATCGTTTAATTGATGAAGCGACGCAACAGCCCTATTATCTCGCCGAAGTGCAAGTTTCCGCAGAAGGAGCGCGTTTGCTGGGCGATTACAAGATTAAAGCGGGTATGCCCGCGAGCGTGACCATCAAGACCGGCGAGCGAACTTTTTTAAGCTACCTGTTTAAACCGTTGATTGCCCGTCTGGAACTGGCTTTTAAAGAGTATTGATCCATCCATTGCCGGTATGGCGTACGGCTTGTCGCGCCATACCGCTTTCTGCCGTTGCTGGCAGCTTTGCTTTCTTGTAACCTTCTTCCCGTCTCACTACTGACAAAATCTGGAACCACTGAACTGGACTTCATATGAATGCTCATATTTCTAAAGACCCCTTACATGGCGTGACGCTCGAAATGCAGGTCAATGCCTTGGTTGATCGTTATGGTTGGGCTGAACTTGGCCAACAGATAAACATCAACTGTTTTAAAAATGAACCGAGCGTTAAATCCAGTTTGAAGTTTCTGCGTCGTACGCCGTGGGCGCGGGCAGAAGTTGAAGCACTGTATCTTGATTCTCTGCATGACGTTGCATCAGAACCCACCGCTCCTGCTATTGATCCCTGGGCTAACAGCCGCAACAAGAAAAAATAAGAGCAAAATCCGATGTCAGCATCCGGTTTTTTTTCAGGTTTTTATCAGAAAAAACTGGCGACTCTCCTCGCCCGTTCCCGCAACACGCTACCGCTAACCAATGTGAAATGGTTTGCTGTACTGGTTGGCAGTATGCTGTTACTTGGCAGTTGCTCTTCACAACCGCCAGGGCCGAAGGTTACCCCTCCCCCCCCGGTCACAACCCCACAACAGAGCAAAGAGCCGGTTCGTGGTATCTGGCTGGCAACGGTTTCCCGTCTGGACTGGCCGCCGATCTCATCCGTAAACATCAGTTCGCCCGCCATCCGCATCAGCCAGCAGCAAAAAGCGCTGACGGATAAGCTGGATAATCTGCAACGTCTAGGGATCAATACCGTCTTTTTCCAGGTAAAACCGGACGGCACTGCGCTGTGGCAATCCAAAATTCTTCCCTGGTCAGACACCCTGACTGGTACCATCGGCCAGCATCCTGGTTACGATCCGTTGCAATTTATGCTCGATGAGGCGCACAAACGCGGGATGAAAGTTCATGCCTGGTTTAACCCCTACCGCGTCTCCGTCAATACGAAACCTTCAACGGTTGCAGAATTAAATCGCACGTTGTCGCAGAATCCGTCCAGTGTTTATGTCCTGCATCGCGACTGGATCCGGACATCGGGTGAACGTTTTGTACTGGACCCGGGTATTCCTGATGTGCGCGACTGGATAACCAGCATCGTGGCGGAAGTTGTTGAGAATTACCCGGTGGATGGCGTGCAGTTTGACGACTACTTCTATACCGAATCGCCGGGTTCGACGCTAAACGACAGCCAGACTTTCAGAAAGTATGGTCAGGGTTTTGATTCAAAAGCAGACTGGCGACGTCATAACACGCAACGGCTGATCGAACAGGTTTCACAGACCATCAAAAAGCTTAAGCCTGACGTGGAGTTTGGCGTCAGTCCTGCAGGCGTGTGGCGTAATCGCTCCCACGATCCGGCAGGCTCCGACACCCGAGGGGCGGCCGCGTATGATGAATCGTATGCCGATACCCGGCGCTGGGTGCAATTAGGTCTGCTGGATTACATTGCACCACAACTGTACTGGCCTTTCGCCCGTGATGCGGCGCGTTATGATGTACTGGCAAAATGGTGGGCTGGCGTGGTGAAATCCACCCATACCCGCCTGTATATAGGCGTTGCGCTGTATAAAGTGGGTGAGCCGTCACGAAAAGAACCAGACTGGACGGTACAAGGCGGTGTGCCGGAGTTGAAAAAGCAACTCGATCTGAACGAGTCCGAACCGCATATTAATGGCACTATCTTGTTTCGGGAGGACTATCTTAACCAACCGCAAACCCAGGAAGCCGTGACCTATATTCGTGAACGTTGGGGACGCTAAGTGCTGCCGGGGGCTGGTGAGCGGAGATAAACGCTGACGTAACGGATAAACTTCCCGATAAACACCCCGGCAAACACGCCACCGGTAATGATTGCCAACGCGCTCATTACCGGCTGGCGTAGAATATCGGGAGCGATAGCATTCAATACACCTTGTATATATTTGATGCCAAAGGCCAACATCATGAACGGTAATGCAGAGTAATCTGCCGGGCGATGAATGCTGCGTGGTGCGGTACTGCGTGCCAGACGGCTGGGGTTTATCAACATATAGCCCACAATCACGCCGCTAATAATACCAACCATCCACTGTAGATACGTGCTGATGGACCGATCGCGGTAAGTGACCAGATCGTAAATATCCCAAAAAAGAAAGAGCGCTGGGATCAGCGCCAGCTTTTCCAGCGTAACCGTTGCGGGTATCCTGGCTTTAATCCCCCGAAATAACAGGAAGACCAACAAGACATATACCCACACCGGTGTGTGCACCAGCATCGCTACGACAAACTCAGCCATATTCTGGCTCCTGACGTGTTAATCACGTTAAGTGTAGCCTGGTGTTGTCCGGGCGCAGACGATGCACCCGGATACTTTACGTGGGGATTAGGCCGCTGAAGGCTCCGGCAATTTGAATGAGGAAACCAGTAACGCTAATTGTTCCGCCTCTTCTTTCAGCACCTGGGTTCGTGTGGCGGCATCATCAATCAACGATGCGTTTTGCTGCACGGTGCTGTCCATTTCGGTGACGGCGAGGGTGACTTCGGAAACGCCCTTGCGCTGCTCGTCACCCGCGACACGGATTTCACCCATCAGTTGGCTAACCTGACGCACGTTGTTGACCAGCTCTTCCAGGCGCTCACCTGCATTGTGGATTTGCTGGCTGCTGCTGCCAACATGTGAAACGGACTCATCAATCAACGCTTTGATTTCCTGGGCAGCAGTGGCACTGCGCTGTGCCAGGGTACGAACTTCTGATGCGACAACCGCAAATCCTCTGCCTGCATCCCCCGCTCTGGCGGCTTCAACGGCGGCATTCAGCGCCAGAATATTGGTCTGGAATGCAATACTGTCGATGACGGCGACAATTTCCACCATTCTACCGGACGAGGCACTGACGTTATCCATTGTCGAAATCACACCCTGCATCACGTCGCCACAGCGATTCGCCGTTTGCGCAGTGTTGTCGGACAGTTCATCTGCCAGTTGCGTGTTGCTCGCATTTTGATGAACGGTCGCATTTAACTGTTCCATCGCCGCCGAGCTCTCTTCCAGCGCGGCCGCCTGCTGAGTAACCCGTGAAGACAGCTCCATGTTACTGTCGGCCAGACTGACGGCGTTATTAGCTACCACTACGCTACTGCTTCTGACGGTGATCAGAATGGCGGAAATTTTATCGACGAACAGGTTAAAGGCTTCCGCAATATCCGAAATCTCATCTTTACCGTGAACATCCAGACGTCGGGTAAGATCGCCTTCACCCTGTGCGATATCATCGAGCGCGCGACGAGTATCATCGAGACGAGAGATCAAGCGACGCACCACCAGCCATGATCCTACCAGCAACACGGTCATAATCGGGATCAGCACTTCCAGCACATCCTGCATCATGACTTTGGCGAGGCCAACGATGCGCGTTTCCGGTGTCACCAGCCCCACGACCCAGCCAGTATCCGCCATCGGGAACAACATGACGCGTGACGGGGCATTCAGTACGTTGTCGCTTTCCAGCGTGATGGTTTTTACGCCATCAGTCGCGCGAAGCGATTTCAGCCCGGCTTCTACCGGGGCCAGCCAGTGTGCGCTTTGCGCCAGATCGCTAAAGGTTTTGTATTTTGTCTGATCGGTCTGGGGGAAATAGAGGATCTGCCCCTGTTTATCAACCACAAATGCGTAGCCGCCGGTGCTGTTGCCCTGCTGCTGCATAAAGGTCGCAACGTTATCCAGACGAATATCGGTGGTGGCCACACCGGCAAACTTACCGGCTAATTGATACGGAATACTGCATGTCACCATGTTCACGCCGGAACTGACATCCTGGTAAACATCAGACCACAGGCAACTGTTTTGTGAGTGACCCTTCGCATGCTGATACCAACTTTCATTGTGATAACCGGCAGATCCTTCGGCATTATAATCATTCGAAAAATCAAGCTTGCCCTCAGCATTGCGCGCCCAAAAAAAGCTACGTTTCTCGACTCCCGGGGTAAACGCGTTTGGCTCCGGCCAGATCCCGCCGCCGGTAATAATTGAGTGGCTGTCTTCGCCAATCAGGTGTGGAACCACGCTTTGATACAAAGACTCATCATTAGGCAGTACTTCGGCCAGTCGTGACAGACTGACGGTTTCGCCCTCGATACGAGAAAGCACCGTACTCAGTTGACGGGTTAAACCTTGCCCTGTCTCTTCTATCAGGGCGGTATTGATTTCAACGACCCGTGGCTGACCACGCCAGAGCATAATTGCAACAATAACAAGGGTGGTCACCGCAAGCAGCAGGATGCCGCCAATGGTTAACCGCGTTGAAATACGAGTAGGATACCAGGCCATACAAACTCCTTCTGCAAAAGGCTAACTTTTACCCAGTATCGGCACAGGAGTTTATATCTTTATAACGTTTTCTTAAGTATTACGAAATAAATAAGTGACATTGTCACGAATAGCAAAACCCAGCACTCTGGCTGGGTTTTAATACATAGTTAATCTTATTTAGATAATTCTTTTTTGATTTCTTCTTTTATTTTGCTTAATTCACTTTGCGGATGTTTTTTGCAAAGTTCAACGGTCAGAGGCACAGCTGTAGTGATGGTTTCGTTATAGTCAACGAAGTCGCCGCCTTTGAAGTCTTCATCTTCATTCAGCACCCAGAAAGCAACCGGAGCCATAGTTTGCGGGTTCAAATCAATAAACTCCTGGCAGCTCATGCCTTTCGGAGTGACTTCAGTTTTAGCGTTATCAGTTGCTGCATTGACGCTTACACTGGTTAACAGCGCTGCGACCAGGATGCCTGCTGTAGAAAGGGAGAATTTATTCATTGTAGTACTCCATTTAAAATCCAGATAATATCTACACTTGCGCTTTAAACCGTTAATGTAGTTCGCAAAAAATAATACTCCCACCATCGAAAGAATAAAGATTACGGCCATCGATATGGCTGAAATTTATATTTCACATTACTGATTCTGATGTCTGATAAGAAATGTTGCACACAATGTGATCGTTACGACGAAATCAGCAGATTCATCCCTCACTTCCCCTACCGTTGCACCAAAACTGAACTACGCTGCACAAATGTTGATCATTAGTTAATGGAAATTTATGTTTTTTAACAAAGAACGCCGACGCAGCGCTGTCGCCGACCTGGCACGCGTCCTGCATTGTTAATCCGGTAACAGTGAAGCGGTATCTGACAAACAACTAACAGCGAGATGGTAATGACATCAAAACCTGAGTTATTTACCCGCATAGAACAGACCTTTAGCCAGTTAACGCCCAGCGAAAAGCGCGTTGCCGGTTGGTTGTTAGCGCACGCTGCACAGATCCCTTTTGAAACGGCAGACGGCATCGCAAAAGCAGCAGGAACCAGCGGCATTACCGTCGGGCGCTACCTGCGTAAACTCGGGTTTCGTAACCTGGAAGATGCGAAAGCCAGCCTGCGTGAAATCCCTGCAATCCCCTATCAGCCCTGGGGAATGAACGAGCGCCTGGACTCCTGGCACCAGCAGCAAAATCTTCCTGATCGCGTGCAACAGTCGCTGCTGCTGGAAATTGACGCCATCACCCACGTCTACCAACTGGCGCAAAGCGAGACATTTTTACGTATTGCGCAGCAATTAGCGCAGGCAGAAGCCGTTTATATTCTCGGGATCCAGTCCACCCGCGGGATCGCCAACGCCTTTTTTAGCCATCTGGAATATCTGCGCCCGAAAGTGAGTTACTCCGAAGGGCTTTCCGGTAGCTGGGTTGAGTCGCTGAACTCGGGATTTAATCAACCTTATGTGGTGATCACCGATACGCGCGCTTACTCGGCGACATCCCGACAATATTGCCGCGTTGCCGGTGAGCGCGGCATTCCTCTCGCGTTAATCACGGATGTCTGGTGCCCCTGGGCCAGAGACTATGCCATTGATTTACTTCAGGTGAAAACGGACACCGGGCACTTCTGGGATTCGCTTGCGCCGGTAAGTTGCCTGTTCAACCTATTACTCTCCGCGGTGGTCGCGCAGCTGGGCGACTCCCTCGCGGGACGCCTGCAAACTAATCGCCAGTTACAACAACAATTTGGTCAATTCGAACAATAAACAGGAAACGTGCTATGTCAGATACCCCACAACTGGTCGATTTGTCGGTGATATTCCCGTCACTGCATATCGATCTGAAATACGCTACAGCCGATAACATTACCGGCGCGCCTATCTACCAGGAAGCGCGCTGCCTGCTGCATTCCGAGGCCGTCACTGCGCTGGCCAAAAGCATCAGCATCGCGCAGCTGGCGGGTTTGTCATTGGTGGTGTATGACGCGTACCGCCCACAGCAGGCGCAGGCGATACTGTGGAATGCCTGTCCGGATCCGCAGTATGTGGTGGATGTGGCGATCGGCTCAAATCACAGCCGGGGTACGGCCATTGACGTCACGCTGATGGACGCTCGCGGTAATGTGCTCGATATGGGGGCCGGTTTTGATGAAATGCATGACCGTTCCCATGCCTGGCACCCTTCAGTTCCTCCGGCTGCGCAGCGTAATCGACTGCTGCTCAATGCCATCATGTTCGGCGGCGGTTTTGTCGGCATCAACAGCGAGTGGTGGCATTTCGAACTGCCGAATGCCGCGCGTTACCCACTGCTTGACGATCAAATAGCTTGTTACACTGTCACGTCTATAACAACACAACATCCCCTTTAATTCTGGAGCCTGGTTATGAAGACTACACCTGCGTTAACCGCGTTTTTTCGCCCCGCTCTGTTAGCCGTTGCGCTGGCGGTCGCCTTGCCTGCCGCGCAGGCCGCCGTCCCTAAAGACATGCTGGTTATCGGTAAAGCCGCCGATCCACAAACGCTCGACCCTGCGGTCACAATTGATAACAACGACTGGACGGTGACTTATCCCTCATATCAACGTTTGGTTCAGTACAAAACAGAGGGCGGCAAAGGCTCCACGGAAGTTGAAGGTGATTTGGCCAGCGGCTGGAAAGCGTCTGATGACCAAAAAGAATGGACCTTTACCCTGAAAAGCGATGCTAAATTCGCTGACGGCACGCCAGTGACCGCTGATGCAGTAAAACAATCTTTTGAGCGCCTGCTCAAGATCGGTCAAGGGCCGGCTGAGGCATTCCCGAAAGATCTGAAGGTTGATGCCATCGACAACAACACGGTGAAATTTACCCTTAGTCAGCCATTCGCGCCGTTCTTATATACGCTGGCCAATGACGGTGCCTCAATTATCAACCCGGCTATCTTAAAAGAGCATGCTGCGGATGATGCCCGTGGATTCCTGGCACAAAATACGGCCGGGTCTGGTCCCTTTATGTTGAAGAGCTGGCAAAAAGGACAACAACTGGTGCTGGTGCCCAACCCACATTATTCCGGCCCTAAACCCACGTTTAAACGCGTATCGGTCAAAATCATCGGAGAAAGCGCTTCCCGTCGTTTGCAACTGTCCCGGGGCGATATTGATATCGCCGATGCACTCCCTGTTGACCAGCTTGCTGCCCTCAAACAGGAAGGTAAAGTCAACGTGGCGGATTACCCATCCTTGCGTGTGACCTATTTATACCTGAACAACAGCAAAGCGCCGCTCAATCAGGTGGATTTGCGCCGCGCCATCTCATGGGCCACGGATTATAAGGGGATGGTGAAAGGGATACTGAGCGGTAACGGCAAGCAAATGCGTGGTCCTATTCCTGAGGGAATGTGGGGTTTTGATGACAAGGCCATGCAGTACAGCTTTGATGAAGCGAAAGCAAAAGAAGCATTAGGTAACGTTGCCAACAAACCCGAAACCCTGAGCTTCCTGTATTCCGATAACGATCCGAACTGGGAGCCGATTGCTCTCTCCACTCAGGCCAGCCTCGGCAAGTTAGGTATTAAGGTGAAACTGGAAAAACTGGCGAATGCCACCATGCGCGATCGCGTCGGTAAAGGTGACTATGACATTGCCATCGGTAACTGGAGCCCGGACTTTGCTGACCCGTACATGTTCATGAACTACTGGTTCGAGTCGGATAAGAAAGGCTTACCAGGTAACCGTTCATTCTATGAAAACAGTGAGGTCGATAAGTTGCTGCGCAGCGCGCTGGCCACCACCGACCAGGTTGCCAGAACCAATGATTACCAGCAGGCGCAAACCATCGTCATTGATGAAGCGGCCTACGTCTATTTATTCCAGAAAAACTACCAGCTGGCGATGAATAAAGACGTCAAAGGTTTTGTCTTCAACCCCATGCTGGAACAGGTCTTCAACATCGCCACCATGAGTAAATAAGCCACGTTAATGCGGAGCCGATTTGGCTCCGCAAGGGGAAGCCAATGACGTTCTGGAGCATTTTACGCCAGCGATGCTGGGGACTTATCCTGGTGGTTGCCGGTGTCTGTGTAATCACTTTTATTATTTCGCACCTGATCCCGGGCGACCCCGCACGGCTGCTGGCCGGCGATCGCGCCAGCGATGAAATTGTCGAAAATATTCGCCAACAGCTGGGATTGAATCAGCCGCTGTATATTCAGTTTTTCCGTTACGTCAGCGATATTTTTCAGGGTGATTTAGGCACCTCCATTCGCACCGGACGTCCGGTGCTGGATGAACTGCGCGTATTCTTCCCTGCCACGCTTGAATTGGCCTTCTGCTCTCTGCTGCTGGCGCTGATCATCGGTATCCCGCTGGGTATTCTGTCTGCTGTCTGGCGCAACCGTTGGCTCGACCACCTTGTCCGCCTGATGGCTATTACCGGTATTTCGACCCCGGCATTCTGGTTGGGCCTCGGCGTTATCGTGCTGTTTTATGGCCATTTGCAGATTTTACCCGGCGGCGGACGGCTTGATGACTGGCTCGATCCCCCCACGCACGTCACCGGTTTCTATCTGGTTGATGCGCTGCTGGAAGGCAACGCCGAGGTCTTTTTCAATGCCCTGCAGCACCTGATCCTGCCGTCGCTGACGCTGGCCTTTGTGCACTTAGGGATCGTTGCCCGACAGATTCGCTCCGCCATGCTGGAACAACTGAGCGAAGATTACATCCGCACCGCACGGGCCAGTGGTTTACCGGGTTGGTACATCATTTTGTGTTACGCGCTGCCGAATGCGTTGATTCCGTCAATAACCGTGCTGGGTCTGGCCCTGGGCGATCTGCTCTATGGCGCGGTACTGACCGAAACGGTCTTTGCCTGGCCAGGCATGGGCGCCTGGGTCGTGACCTCCATTCAGGCGCTCGATTTCCCGGCAGTCATGGGATTTGCCGTGGTGGTCTCTTTTGCGTATGTGCTGGTCAACCTGGTGGTGGATCTCCTTTACCTGTGGATTGACCCGCGAATCGGACGTGGAGGTGCACAGTGATGCTCACACAAGAAACACCCGCCCCATCACCAGCGACCCGCCGCCGTGTTGACTGGGCAAAGCTATTCTGGATGATGAAGAGCAGTCCGCTGACGCTGATTGGCGGCGTCATTATTGTACTGATGCTACTGTTAATGGTGCTCTCTCCGTGGATCACCCCTTACGATCCTAACGCTATCGATCTGACCGCACGCCTGTTGCCTCCGTCAGCCACCCACTGGTTTGGCACCGATGAAGTGGGTCGTGATCTGTTCAGTCGCGTCCTGGTCGGAAGTCAGCAGTCAATTGTCGCCGGTCTGGTGGTGGTTGGTATCGCTGGCGGGCTGGGCTCGCTGTTGGGATGCCTGTCTGGCGTGATGGGCGGACGTGCCGATGCGATCATCATGCGTTTGATGGATGTTATGCTGTCCATTCCTTCGCTGGTACTGACAATGGCACTGGCCGCCGCATTAGGGCCAAGCCTGTTCAACGCCATGCTGGCGATTGCGATTGTGCGTATTCCTTTCTATGTACGTCTCGCGCGCGGTCAAACGTTGGTCGTTCGTCAGTTTACTTATGTACAGGCCGCACGAACCTATGGCGCATCACGCTGGCATCTGATCAGCTGGCATATTTTACGCAATTCACTTCCCCCGCTGATTGTGCAGGCATCACTGGATATTGGCAGTGCGATCCTGATGGCCGCCACGCTCGGATTTATTGGGCTCGGCGCCCAACAACCCAGCGCTGAATGGGGCGCGATGGTGGCGATTGGTAGAAACTACGTGCTTGACCAGTGGTGGTATTGCGCATTTCCTGGTGCCGCCATTCTGATTACCGCCGTGGGCTTTAATCTCTTTGGTGATGGTATTCGCGATCTGCTGGATCCGAAAACCGGAGGAAAACAGTCATGACACAACCTGTCCTGGAGATCGAGAATTTACACCTGAGCTTCCCCGGTTATAAAGCGGATGTGCATGCGCTGAATCATGTGTCGCTACATATCAAACGGGGTGAAATTGTCGGCGTGGTCGGTGAGTCTGGCTCAGGGAAATCCGTCACGGCCATGCTCGCCATGCGTCTGTTACCCGAAGGAAGCTATCGTATCCATCAGGGGCGCCTTACGCTGTTGGGTGAAGATGTTTTAACTGCCAGCGAAAAACAAATGCGCCAGTGGCGCGGCCAGCGCGTGGCGATGATTTTCCAGGAGCCGATGACGGCGTTGAATCCAACACGACGAATCGGCCAACAAATGGTGGAGGTCATTCGTCATCATCAGGCATTGAGCCGCACGGATGCCCGACAGAAAGCCATCGCGTTACTGGAAGAAATGCAAATCCCGGATGCCCCGGAAGTGATGTCCCGCTTCCCGTTTGAGCTTTCTGGGGGGATGCGTCAGCGCGTGATGATTGCGCTCGCGTTTTCCTGCGAGCCAGACCTGATCATTGCCGATGAACCCACTACCGCGCTGGATGTCACGGTACAGCTTCAGGTACTGCGATTACTGAAGCTTAAAGCACGGGCCAGCGGTACCGCCGTGTTGTTTATCAGCCATGATATGGCCGTTGTCTCGCAATTATGTGACCGGTTATACGTTATGTATGCCGGGAGCGTGATTGAAAGCGGCCCGACGCAAACCGTTATTCAGCACCCCACGCATCCCTACTCTATTGGCCTCCTGAAATGTGCGCCTGAGCACGGTGAACCGCGTGCTTTGCTCCCCGCGATTCCGGGTACCGTACCGAATTTAACCTGTTTACCTGTCGGATGCGCATTCCGCGAGCGCTGCTTTGCCGCGGGGCCTCGCTGTGAAGAAACACCTGATTTATGCAGCCAGGGCGGTGCGGATCAACAATCCGCCTGCTGGTATCCACAACTGGAGACAACACATGTCTGATATTTTACTGGACCTGCAGGATGTTCATATCAACTTCCCCGCGCGGAAAAACTGGCTCGGCAAAGTAACAGAGCGGGTGCATGCACTCAACGGTCTGGATTTACAAATCCGCCAGGGGGAAACGCTGGGGATTGTTGGCGAATCTGGCTGCGGTAAAAGTACGCTGGCACAACTGCTGATGGGGATGCTCAAACCGAGCCAGGGGCGCTATTCTTGCGGCGGTGGCAAACAGCATAACGGTATGCAGATGGTCTTTCAGGACCCGCTTTCGTCCCTGGACCCGCGTTTGCCGGTATGGCGAATAATCACTGAGCCGGTATGGATCCAAAAGCATAGCCCTGAACGCGAACGCCGCGCCCTGGCCGAGGGTTTGGCTCGACAGGTAGGGATTCGTCCGGAATACCTCGATCGCCTGCCGCATGCCTTTTCCGGCGGGCAGCGCCAGCGTATTGCCATCGCCCGCGCGCTGTCATCGGAGCCGGATGTGATTGTCCTTGATGAGCCGACGTCGGCACTGGATATTTCGGTACAGGCGCAAATTCTCAATCTGCTGGTTGCATTGCAGGCTCGGCGGAATCTGACGTTTGTGCTGATATCGCATAACGTATCGGTCGTCCGGCATATGAGCGACCGTGTGGCGGTGATGTATCTTGGGCAAATTGTCGAGCTGGGCGATGCGCAGCAGGTTCTCTCGCATCCGGCGCATCCTTACACCCGTCTGTTGCTGGATTCGGTGCCTAAAACGGGTACGCCACTGGCTGAAGATTTAGTCCTGCGTAAAACCGAACTCCCTGGCAACAGAACACTACCGCAAGGCTGTTTTTTCCGCGACAGATGCCCGCTGGCAACCCACGGATGTGAAAAAAAACAGACATTATTGAAAAATGAAGCCGGACGGGAAGTTCGCTGTTGGCGCGCCATTGATATCTGTTGACTGCGCATTTTCAGGCGAGATACGCCTTTTTCAGCGCATCCACCAGCATTCCTGACGCGGTTGATAATTTATGGTGTGCCGAACGCAGCACCCCGATCCGCCGCTGGATCACGGGACCGTCAAGCTCTATACAGGTTGCGCCAAGTTCCGTCATTTGTGTTCGACACAGTGCGGGAACTGCGCTGCCGCCCAATCCGTTTGCCACCATACGGCCAACGGTCACCAGTTGATGGCTTTCCAGCGCTACGTCCAGCGTATGTCCGCTTTGCACCAGTTGTTCTTCCAGCATCAGCCGCACGGCAGATGGACGTTGCAGCGTAATAAAATCCAGCGTCAGCAATTCGCGCCATGCAATACGCTCTCGCCCCGCCAGCCTGGACGTTGGCGGGACGATCGCCACAAAACGATCGACACCGAGCGGCGTGAAGTGCAGTTGTCCTGAATAATCAGGCTCGAAGGCGATCCCCATCTCCACCCGTCCTTCACTCACCATTTCAATGACCTGTTCGTTTATGACATCGTGAACCGTCACGTTAATACCAGAATAGCAATCCCGAAAGGTTTTCAGTACCTGTGGCAAGACGTTTGCCGCAAACGAAGGCATGGCAGCAATGGAGATTTTACCGCGTTGCAACGTAAAGCGCTGACGCATCGCTTCTTCAGTATTCTCCCAGTCAGCAAGCAGTTGCCTCCCCATATTCAGCAGCGTTTCGCCCTCCTGTGTCAGGGTGACTTTGCGCGTCGTGCGCAGCAGTAAGGCTCCGCCCAACGAGTCCTCAAGCCCTTTAATCGCCAGACTTAACGCAGGTTGCGACATATTCAGTCGTTCACTGGCATGAGCAAAATTCAGAGTGTGAGCTACCGCTAAAAACGCGCGTAACTGTTTGATGCTCATTCCCATTTCTCATTCCTTTAACCTATTGAATACCTTTAATTAACATTAAATTGATAAAAAAACCCAATGAGTGAGTCACAAATTTAAAATTAACAAATCATTTTTCACCCCCAATGATGTCGGCAAGGACAACTGGAGGGACAAGTGTATGGCTGGACTGGATAAACGTGTCGCCACGTACCAAGAGGCGCTGGCTGGGCTGACCGACAACATGACGCTACTGGCGGGCGGTTTTGGCTTATGCGGCATTCCTGAAAACCTGATTGCCGAAGTACGCCGTCGGGAGGTTCAGGGACTGACCGTCGTTTCAAACAACTGCGGCGTGGATGGTTTTGGCCTCGGTGTGCTGCTCGAAACACGTCAGGTACGTAAAGTGGTGGCGTCCTATGTTGGCGAAAATGCGCTGTTTGAAAAGCAGGTATTGAGCGGCGAACTGGAAGCCATTCTGACCCCGCAGGGCACGCTGGCTGAGCAGTTACGTGCCGGCGGTGCGGGGATCCCGGCGTTTTTCACCGCCACGGGATACGGTACACCCGTCGCTGAAGGCAAAGAGGTACGTGAATTTGACGGCCGGCCTTACATCATGGAACAGGCTATTACGGGTGATTTTGCGCTGGTCAAAGGCTGGAAAGCCGACTGGTACGGCAACGTTATCTACCGCCACACTGCCCAGAACTTTAATCCGCTGATGGCCGCCGCCGGGCGCATTACTGTCGTGGAAGTTGAAGAAATTGTTCCTCCCGGTGAACTGGACCCTGCGGCGATTCATACCCCAGGAATTTTCGTAAACCGCATCATTCAGGGACAGTTTGAAAAACGCATTGAACAACGCACCCTGCGCCAGAAAGGAGCCTGACCATGTTAACACGTGAACAAATGGCGATGCGTGTCGCCAGGGAACTGCGCGACGGTTATTACGTCAACCTCGGGATCGGTATTCCAACCTTAGTGGCCAACTATATCCCCGAGGGTATGGACGTGATGCTGCAGTCGGAGAACGGTCTGTTGGGGATGGGCCCGTTTCCGACCGAAGACGAACTGGATGCCGACATGATCAACGCCGGGAAACAGACCGTGACGGCACGTAAAGGCGCGGCAATTTTCGATTCAGCCCAGTCTTTCGCCATGATCCGTGGAGGTCACGTTGACCTGACGGTGCTTGGCGCATTTGAGGTGGACACCAATGGCAACATTGCGTCGTGGATGATCCCCGGAAAAATGGTGAAAGGCATGGGCGGCGCAATGGACCTGGTGGCCGGGGCTGAAAACATCATTGTGGTGATGACGCATGCGTCCAAAAGCGGTGAGTCCAAGCTGCTCCCCGCCTGCACCCTGCCATTAACCGGCGTGGCCTGCATTAAACGCGTGCTTACCGACCTGGCGCTACTGGAGATCGCCAACGGCGCATTCATCCTGCGCGAACGTGCGCCGGGCATCAGCGTTGAGGAGATTGTTGCCAGGACCGCTGGAAAACTGATCGTTCCCGACACTGTGCCCGAAATGCAATTCAACTGAGGAGCTGACCATGCAGGATGTTGTTATTGTCGCGGCAACGCGCACACCCATTGGCAGTTTCCACGGGGCGCTGGCACCGCTCAGTGCCGTGGAACTGGGGGCGGTGGTGATCCGCTCTCTGTTGGAAAAAACCGCCGTCGCACCGGAGCACATTGACGAGGTGATCCTGGGACAGGTTCTGACGGCGGGCAGCGGCCAGAATCCGGCCAGACAGACAGCATTACGGGCAGGCTTGCCGGTGACGGTCCCTGCGCTAACCATCAATCTGGTATGTGGTTCAGGTCTGAAAGCGGTGCAACAGGCGGTGCAGGCTATCCGCTGTGGTGATGCGGACATCGTCATTGCCGGAGGTCAGGAAAGCATGAGCAATGCGCCCTATTTTCTCGACGGCGCACGTTCGGGCCTGCGTTTGGGGCATGCCAGTCTGAAAGACAGCGTGGTACACGACGGACTGTGGGATGCGTTTAACGACTACCACATGGGCATTACTGCTGAAAATCTGGCAGATAAGTTTGTGATCAGCCGCGAACAACAGGATGCCTTTGCGCTGCAGTCTCAGCAGAAAGCCGCAGCGGCAATTGAATCCGGTCGATTCAATGCGGAAATCACGCCGGTCAGCGTTCCACAAGGGAAAAAACCACCACGTTTGGTTGAGCGTGATGAACAGCCACGCCCGGATACTCAGGCTGAGAAACTGGCACAACTGAAACCGGCATTTCGCCCTGGTAATGGCACGGTCACCGCAGGGAATGCCTCATCAATCAACGATGGCGCGGCGGCGGTGATGCTGATGAGCGCCACCAAAGCCGCAACGCTCAACCTGCCGGTACTGGCCCGCGTCGCGGGTTACGCCGTTTCCGGTGTCGACCCGGCTTTCATGGGGATTGGCCCGGTAGAAGCCTCGCTCCAGTGTCTGAAACGCGCCGGGTGGACACTCAATGACGTTGATCTTATCGAAGCTAACGAAGCATTTGCCGCACAGGCGCTGGCGGTGGGTGAAGCCCTGAACTGGGACAGCAACAACGTTAACGTCAACGGCGGTGCGATTGCGCTGGGTCATCCTATTGGTGCCTCTGGCTGCCGCATTCTGGTGACCCTGTTACATGAAATGGCGCGCCGCAACGTCACCAAAGGGCTGGCCACATTGTGCGTCGGGGGTGGTCAGGGTGTAGCACTGGCGGTTGAGCGTTCAACAGGAGAACAGCATGCAAAATAATCACTTTAGCGTCCTCGGCGCGGGTTTAATGGGCGTCGGCATTGCCACCCATTTTGCCCGTTTTGGCCACAATATCTGGCTATTTGATACCGATAGCGACCGGATAGCTGAAATTACCGCCGTTGCCGGGAGCATTCTCGATGAGCTGATCGCGACGGACCAGTTTCATGCAGAGGAAAAAGCATCGGTTCTCGCGCGACTACACGGCACAACCTCGCTGGCGGATATCGCCGCATCGGGATTACTGATTGAAGCGATCCCGGAACGACTCGAGCTTAAGCACGCACTGTATGCACAACTGGAAGAATTAATCGCCCCAGACGCGGTGATTGCCAGTAATACCAGCGGTCTGCCGCCGGATGCGCTGGCAGAAAAACTCACCCACCCCGAACGGTTGCTGATCGCCCATTTCTGGCATCCACCCCACTTTATTCCGCTGGTCGAAATTGTGCCGGGCACGGCAACCAAACCTGAATATCTCAGCGAATTGCAGCAATTGCTGGTCGCGATGCAACTGGAAGCGGTGGTGCTCGATCGCGCCGCTCCCGGGTTTGTCGGCAACCGCCTGCAGTTCGCCCTGCTGCGTGAGGCGCTGCATATTGTCAAAAGCGGGATCGCCAGCGCGGAAGTGGTGGATCAGGTGATGCGCGCCTCCCTCGGGCGTCGCTATGCCATGCTCGGCCCGCTGGAAGCGGCAGATATGACCGGACTGTCCACCGTGCAGGACATTTGCCGCCATCTGCTCCCAACACTCGCCACCGGCAGCGACATGATGTCGCTTGTTACTGACAAGGTTGCCAACGGCGACACCGGCTTGCGCAGTGGTCAGGGCTTTTATCGCTGGGATGATTCGCGCAAGGAATACATTCAGCAACGCCGTGAACATCAACTGCGCTTTGCCCTGAAGCCATAACGTCTCTTTCTGTACCCCATTATAATAATAAGGAGTCATGATGAGTGTATTAATCGCCCTGGCCGCGCTGGGCTTGCTGATGCTGGCAGCCTATCGCGGATACAGCGTTATCCTGTTTGCCCCCATCGCGGCATTAGGTGCTGTTCTGCTTACGGAACCGAGCGCCGTCGGCCCCGCCTTCACCGGCCTGTTTATGGAAAAAATGGTCGGTTTTGTAAAGCTTTACTTCCCGGTGTTCTTGCTGGGAGCGGTGTTTGGCAAGTTAATCGAGTTATCCGGTTTTTCCCGTTCAATCGTAGCGGCTGCCATTAATATTCTCGGGCGACGCCATGCAATCCCGGTCATTGTGCTGGTATGTGCGCTCCTGACCTACGGCGGCGTGTCATTGTTCGTGGTCGCCTTTGCGGTGTATCCGTTCGCGGCTGAACTGTTCCGCCAAAGTAATATTCCCAAACGTTTGATCCCGGCAACCGTCGCGCTGGGGGCATTCTCTTTCACGATGGATGCCCTGCCGGGGACGCCGCAGATCCAGAACATCATTCCAACCAGTTTCTTTGGGACTAACGCCTGGGCCGCGCCGTGGCTGGGGCTAATTGGTTCGCTATTTATTATCTTTGTTGGCCTGGTGTATCTCGAGCGCCAGCGTCGGAAAGCGCAGGCTAAGAATGAGGGCTATGGCACTGAACTGTTAAATGAGCCGGAAACGCCGGATAACATTAACCTGCCAAACCCGATTATCGCTATTTCTCCGTTGATCCTGGTGGGGGTGTTTAACTTGCTGTTTACCCGCTGGATCCCGCAGTGGTATGGCGCGACGCACCAATTGGAGCTCCCGGGACTTGCCAAACCGATTACCACTGAAGTGGGGAAAATTACGGCTATTTGGGCCGTAGAAGCAGCATTGATATCGGGGATCCTGCTGGTGGTGCTATTCGGCTACCGCAACATCAAAGGTCGCCTGGCTGAAGGCAGCAGAACGGCGGTTGGCGGCGCTATCCTCGCGGCGATGAATACCGCATCAGAATATGGTTTTGGCGCGGTAATCGCCGCCCTGCCGGGATTCCTGGTGTTATCAAAAGCACTGGCGGCCATTCCCGATCCGTTGCTCAATGAAGCGATCAGCATTACCACCCTGGCCGGGATAACCGGCTCGGCATCCGGCGGGATGAGTATTGCGCTTGCGGCAATGTCCGATACGTTTATTGCTGCCGCACATGCCGCCAATATTCCGCTTGAAGTCTTCCACCGCGTCGCATCGATGGCGAGCGGCGGCATGGACACCCTGCCACATAACGGCGCGGTCATTACCCTGCTGGCGATTACCGGCCTCAGCCACCGTCAGGCGTACGGCGGAATTTTTGCCATCACCGTAATCAAAAGCCTGGCCGTGCTGTTTGTTATCGGCGTCTTCTACACCACCGGAATCGTTTAAGGAGAATTATCATGAATTTAACGGGTAAAACCGCTCTGGTTACTGGATCGACCAGCGGTATCGGTTTAGGTATCGCCCAGGTACTGGCACAAGCAGGAGCCACCCTGATTCTCAACGGTTTCGGTGATGTGGAGGCCGCGAAAGACGCGGTTGCGCAGTACGGCAAAACGCCAGGTTTCCATGGGGCGGATCTGAGCGATGAAGCGCAAATCGCCGATATGATGCGTTACGCTGAAAATGAGTTTGGCGGTGTGGATATTCTGGTTAACAACGCCGGGATCCAGCATGTTTCACCGGTAGAAACATTTCCGGTAGCCAAATGGAACGCGATTATCGCCATCAACCTGTCTTCCGTTTTTCACACTACGCGCCTGGCCCTGCCCGGGATGCGCAAGCGTAACTGGGGACGCATTATTAATATCGCTTCGGTGCACGGGCTGGTCGCGTCAAAAGACAAATCGGCGTATGTCGCAGCCAAGCATGGCGTGGTGGGTTTAACCAAGACGATTGCGTTGGAAACCGCACAGACCGGTGTCACCTGTAATGCACTGTGTCCCGGCTGGGTGTTGACCCCGCTGGTCCAGCAGCAGATCGACAAACGTATTGCTGAGGGTGCTGAGCCTACTGCGGCACGCGATGCCTTACTGGCAGAAAAGCAGCCGTCGCGCGAATTTGTCACGCCGGAACAGTTGGGTGAGCTGGCGCTATTTCTGTGCTCAGACGGCGCGGCGCAGGTGCGCGGCGTTGCGTGGAATATGGATGGCGGCTGGGTGGCGCAGTAATACCCACGGGTGCCGGATAAGACGCGGTCGCATCCGGCACGCCAGCACTAAGATTTCAGCTGATAATCCAGCGTAATTTCCGCTTTCAGAACCTGCGATACCGGGCATCCGGCTTTCGCTTTCTGAATAATCCCGTCAAACGTAGCGGCGTCTATCCCCGGCACGCTCACCTGGCTGTGTAACGCCACTTTGGTGATCGCAAAACCGGCATCCACCTTATCCAGAGAAACATCGGCAGTCGTATCAATAGCATCGGGTGTAAAACCGGCTTCGCCCAACATCAACGACAGTGCCATCGAGAAGCAGGCAGCATGTGCTGCGCCAATCAACTCTTCAGGGTTAGTGCCTTTGACGCCTTCAAAACGTGTATTAAATCCATACGGTTGCTGGTTAAGTACGCCACTTTCTGTCGACACGGTCCCTTTGCCGCGTTTAATGTCGCCTTCCCAGTGGGCCTGACCTTTCTTATGGATAGTCATTACCGCTCTCCTGTGTTGTCATCGGAGTAACAAGTATAGGCCTCATGGGAAAATGCATGACTCATAATGGAAAGTTCTGCATTTCCTGCTTAAGCATTGACCTTTCAGATAAAATGACCGACCATCCAAAGAGCCGTTGATTCACTCATCGGCTTTTTGTCAGGTTGTATTTCGTCCGTTCTTACGCGGGCTCGCCCTTGAAACCAGTAACAGGATTAAGGAGTTAGAATGAAATCGAACCGTCAGGCCCGTCATATTCTTGGACTGGACCACAAAATCTCCAATCAACGTAAAGTCGTGACCGAAGGCGACAAATCCAGCGTGGTCAACAATCCTACCGGAAGAAAACGCCGCGCTGACAGCAAGTAGTTTCCCGCACGACATACTGATTAACGAGATAAACACCATTGCAACCGCAGTGGTGTTTTTGCTTATAAAACCCCTTAACCCATTCACAATGCTTTATACTTCGCCCGTTTCCCTGGCAGACAGGCCACATACGATCATAAAGAGTGCCAGGGACGGTTATTCAAAAAAGAGTGAGTGACATGGAAAACGAAACTAAAAAACTGCGTTCCCTTTACATCCCTTACGCTGGCCCGGTACTGCTTGAGTTTCCCCTACTGAACAAAGGGAGTGCCTTCAGCATCGAAGAACGCCGTAACTTCAACCTGCTGGGGTTACTGCCGGAAGTTGTCGAGTCGATTGAAGAACAGGCTGAACGTGCCTGGATCCAATATCAGGGATTCAAAACAGAAATCGACAAACATATCTACCTGCGCAACATCCAGGACACCAACGAAACCCTGTTCTATCGACTGGTACATAATCATCTTGATGAGATGATGCCGGTCATCTACACCCCAACGGTGGGTGCGGCCTGTGAGCGTTTCTCCGAGATCTACCGTCGTGCACGCGGTGTGTTTATCTCGTATCAGAACCGTCACAACATGGACGATATTCTGCAAAACGTCCCGAACCACAATATCAAAGTCATCGTTGTCACCGACGGTGAACGCATCCTTGGTCTTGGCGATCAGGGTATCGGCGGCATGGGTATTCCAATCGGTAAGCTGTCTCTGTACACCGCCTGCGGTGGAATTAGTCCGGCTTACACGCTGCCCGTGGTGCTGGATGTGGGGACCAACAACCAGCAATTGCTCAACGACCCTCTGTATATGGGTTGGCGTAACCCGCGCATTACTGATGATGAGTACTACCAATTCGTCGATGAGTTCATCCAGGCCGTGAAGCATCGCTGGCCGGACGTACTGCTGCAATTCGAAGACTTCGCGCAGAAAAATGCGATGCCGCTGCTCAACCGCTATCGCGACGAAATTTGCTCTTTCAACGATGATATTCAGGGCACCGCGGCGGTCACTGTGGGAACGCTGATTGCAGCCAGCCGTGCGGCCGGCAGCCAGTTAAGCGAGCAGAACATTGTTTTCCTTGGAGCCGGTTCCGCAGGTTGCGGGATCGCCGAGCAGATCATCGCGCAAATCCAGCGTGAAGGATTGAGCGAAGAAGCCGCGCGTCAACGCGTGTTTATGGTCGATCGCTTCGGCCTGTTAACCGATAAAATGCCAAACCTGCTCTCCTTCCAGACTAAGCTGGTGCAAAAGCGCGAGAACCTGCAACACTGGGATACACAGGAAGATGTGCTGTCACTGCTCGATGTCGTTCGCAACGTCAAGCCAGACATCCTGATCGGCGTTTCCGGCCAGACGGGGTTGTTTACCGAAGAAATTATTCGTGAGATGCACAAGCACTGTCCGCGTCCGATCGTCATGCCGTTGTCTAACCCGACCTCGCGCGTTGAAGCCACGCCGCAGGATATCATTGCCTGGACCGAAGGTAATGCGCTGGTTGCCACCGGTAGCCCGTTCGCCCCGGTCGCCTGGAAAGATAAAATCTACCCGATTGCGCAGTGTAATAATGCCTATATCTTCCCGGGTATCGGCCTTGGCGTCATTGCCTCAGGCGCCAAACGCATCACCGATGAAATGCTGATGTCGGCCAGCGAAACGCTGGCACAGTATTCACCGCTGGTACTCAACGGCGAAGGGTTGGTGTTACCGGAGCTGAAAGATATTCAGACCGTCTCTCGCGCTATTGCCTTTGCCGTCGGTAAAATGGCCCAGCAGCAAGGTGTGGCGGTGAAAACCTCCGCCGAAGCCCTGCAACAGGCAATCGACGAGAATTTCTGGCAGGCGGAATACCGCGACTACCGTCGTACTTCTATCTGACGGTTTGCCCGGCGGCGATCCTGTCGCCGGGCGCTCAACGCTTGCGCTACGGTGTAAGTTGCGTTTACACTTTCACCATCGATTAACATTCGGAAAAAATAAAAGGAGGATACTTATGCTGTACTGTGAACGTTTTATCGTTTCACATGCTTTTGGCGATCGCCAGTGCTCAAGCGTTATCGGTATCGTGCTGCGATAACTTCTGCTTGAGCGAAGCTAACTTCTCAATCCCCTTCTCTCGGGCTTACCGGGTTATCGTCAGCGATGTTTGACGAGGCGTTTTCACGCCTGTAACTCTTGAGTAAGCAACAATGAGCACATTACTAACCGCACAATCCTTACACGTTGATACGGCATTCGGCACCCTGTTCGACTCTCTCTCTTTTACCCTGAAAAAAGGCGACCGTATTGGGCTAATCGGCTACAACGGCTGCGGAAAAAGCACGCTGTTAAAACTGCTTGATGGCACAATCGCCCCCACCAGTGGAACCATTGCGCAAGCGAATCACTGCCACCTCGCCCGCGTGGAGCAGCACTTGCCGGACGATATACTGCCACTTACGTTGCAGGAGGCTGTACTTGCTCAGCTTCCTGAACATGAGCGCGCCAGCCAGCAGTGGCGTGTTGAAGCGTTGCTCGCCGAAATGGGCTTTACGCCGGAAAATTTGCATCTCACGGCGCAAACGCTGAGCGGTGGACAGCACACACGCCTGCTGCTGGCGCGTGCGCTAATGCGAAACCCTGACCTGATGCTACTGGACGAGCCAGGCAACCACCTGGATTTGCCGACATTGCTGTGGCTGGAGCAGTTCTTACAGAACTGGTCTGGCAGCTTCGTGGTGGTGTCCCATGATCCACAACTGCTTGATGCCGTTACGCAGGGAACATGGATCCTGCGCGATCGCACGCTGCACGCTTTTGATCTTCCCTGCAGCGCCGCTCGTCAGGCTCTGGTTGAGAGAGATGCCAGCGATGCACTGCGCTATAAGGCGGAACAAAAGGAAATTGACCGCGTTACCGCCAGCGCCAAACGACTGGCAACCTGGGGGCGTGTCTACGACAACGAAGATTTGTCCCGCAAAGCGAAGCAGATGGAAAAGCAGGTGCAGCGCCTGAAGGATGTGCAGACGGAAGTGACTGCAGGAAGTCAGTGGACACTAACATTGCAGGGTGATGCCCTGCGTGCCGACCGTCTGCTGGAAATGACAAACCTGTCTGTCGCGCCAGCCCCTGACGCAGCGACGTTATTTTCCATCGCCGGGATCAGGATAAAAAGTGGTGACCGGGTGGCAATTGTTGGGCGTAACGGCTGCGGGAAATCATCGCTGCTACGGCTTATCTGGCAGCAGTATCAGTCGCAAATGGCATCGCGTTCACTGGTGTTGCACCCTCGCGTCACGCTGGGGTATTACGATCAGACGCTACACCAGCTCGCCGATGACGACACGTTGTTTGATGCCCTCGAACCGTTTGCTCCGCAGCCTGATGTTCGCAAGATGGCGCTGATTAGCGCGGGCTTCCCGTGGGTCCGCCATCAGCAGCGGGTCAATACCTTAAGCGGTGGAGAGCGCTCGAGGCTACTGTTTGTCGGGCTTACGCTGGCGCGTTATAGCCTGCTAATGCTCGATGAACCCACCAACCATCTGGATATGGAAGGTAAAGAAGCGCTGGCGCAGACGCTACAAAGTTTCAGCGGCGGCGTGCTGCTGGTGAGCCATGACCGTCAGCTTATCAGCCAAAGCTGTAATCGGTTCTGGTTTATCGATAATGGCGAACTTAGCGAATGGCACGATCTGGACGCGATCAACGATCGTATTCGGGAAACGTCGGAGGAGATGAGCGTTCCCAAAACGGTGGTCGAAGCAAGAGCCGAAATACGCGGTGACAGCGATGAATTACTGGCACAGCTTCTCGAGCTGGAGCAACGTCTGGCCGACGATCTCGCCCGCAAGCCGAAACATCAAAAGCCGCTGTTGCAGGCGCAATGGCGTAAGGAGATTGAGCGTCTGAACTCACAACTGGAGTAATCTCTATTGCCGGATGGCGCAAGCCTGTCCGGCCTACATCAGGCAAATGCGCGTGTAGGCCTGCCATCCGGCGATTCTTGCGTGGCGCTTTCCAGATATGCCCCTTCTCCCTTTTCCTTTTTGTGCATTCGCCGCACAATTTTAAATATCGCAATCCTAGTGTTGCGCTTAAAGGAACATTAATGGTAGTGTTCCTCTTGAAGGAACAAGGATGTTACGGATGATCATGAACTTCAGGCACAAGGGATTGCGCGATTTGTTTCTTCATGGACGAACATCAGGCGTTATGGCGAAACATGTCCGACGATTACGACACAGACTTGCCGTTATTGATGCGGCAAGCAAGGTTACAGATATCAATATGCCCGGTTATAAGCTACATCCTCTGGTGGGTGATCGTGACGGCATTTGGGCAATTGCTGTTTCAGGTAACTGGCGTATTACGTTTGAATTCGTCAATGGCGACGCGTACATACTGGACTACGAGGACTATCATTGATGAAGATGGCAAATCATCCCCGTCCTGGGGATATCATTCAGGAAGCGCTGGAAGAACTCAATGTCAGCCTGCGCGAGTTTGCCAGAGCTATGGAGATTGCGCCCTCAACGGCAAGTCGACTATTAACCGGGAAAGCAGCCCTAACGCCTGAGATGGCGATTAAACTCTCTGTAGTGATTGGCAGTTCACCCGAAATGTGGTTAAACCTGCAAAATACCTGGAGTCTGGCAGAGGCCCAAAAAAGCGTGGATATTTCACGCCTGCGTAAGCTGGCAGTACAGTGATAAAAGTAAATGCCGGATAAACTTTTGCCATCCGGCATACCATTTATTGCTGCGGTTTTTTCTCTTTCCAGGCATCCCACGCCTGTTTGATCTCTTGCTTTGCCGTAGCGGCGTCGTTGAAACCGTTTAATTCGACCTTCTTGCGCCCTTCCGGCAGATCTTTGTACACGCGGAAGAAAGATTCCAGACGTTGAACTTCAATCTTGGGCAGATCGCTCAACTCTTTGATGCCGTCATAAGTGGGGTCAATTTTGCTGGCCGGAACGGCGACAATTTTGTCGTCCTTTTCACCGCCGTCGATCATCTTCAGTACGCCAATAGCGCGCAGCTTAATCAACGTTCCCGGAGCCAGCGGTGCACGGGTATAAAAAATGACGTCCAGCGGGTCACCGTCGCCTGCCAGGGACTGGGTCAATGAGCCGTAGTTTGCCGGATAGGCAACCGGCATCGACTGGAAACGATCGGCCACGATAAAACCGGTTTTCGCATCGGTTTCATATTTGATGATCCCGCCGGCTGGGATTTCGGTCACGGCATAAAATTCTTCCGGGTTATTCTCCGGCTGCGGAAATTCGAGGATATTCTGCGCCTGTGCGGACGCACAGAGAAATACGCTGACTGCGAGTAATTTTTTCACCAGATGCATTGTCTTTTAACTCTTCTCTTATTGGAAAGACAACACCTTACGTATGCCAGATGACAGAAACATGACGTTTTTTTGGCAAAAAAATGGCGCTACATCCGCAGCGCCATTGTTGTCAGAAAGCGTCAGGTTTACTTAACCCCTTCTTCACTCTCTTTCTTTGCTTCCAGCTTTTCAACATCGCGATACCAGCGTGGGTGGTGTTTCTTCGCCCAGCGACGGCTCACTTTCCCTTCAACCATGCCTTTAATTGATCCTTTCACCCAAAATGCCATATACATATGGATAAGGATAGCGTGCATCAGAATAATGCCCGCCGCAGCGTGGATCAGCAGGCTGTAACGCACGACCTGCATCGGGAAATACTGCGCAAAGTATGGACGCCAGATAATAACGCCCGTGACCAGCAGCACAAAAATCATGCTCATGATCGACCAGAACATCATTTTCTGTCCGGCGTTGTATTTGCCCACATCCGCCACTTTGTGTTCATTGCCCTTCAGCACTTCCACAATGTTTTTCAGCCACGGAATATCTTTCTTATCCGGGATGTTGTGGTGAACAAAGCGCACAAACATGAACATCAGCGCAACGAAGATCAGCAGACCAAAGAAGGGGTGCAGAATACGCCCCATCTGCGGCGTGCCGAAGGTTTGCGTCAGCCATTGTAGGGTCGGGAAGAAAAACGAAATCCCCGACAGCGCCACCAGGAAAAAGCAGATCACCACCGTCCAGTGACAGGCGCGATCGATAAATTTCGTGCGCACAATCATTTTCGACTTACTCATGATGATCCTCCTCGTCGTCGTCCACTTCCTTATTCGGGCCGATGCCAATGTAGTGGTAAATCAGTCCGGCGAAGGTGGCGATAAATCCGGCGGCGGCCAACGGTTTCAGTGCCCCTTTCCACAGGTTGATAGAGGTATCTATCTGCGGATCTTTCGGCAAACCGTGGTACAGCTCCGGCTGGTTGGCATGATGCAGAACGTACATGACGTGCGTCCCCCCCACCCCCTCTGGGTTGTAGAGTCCGGCATGCTCGAAACCGCGTGCTTTTAGTTTCGCCACACGCTGTTCGCCCATTTCCAGCATCTCTTGTTTAGTGCCGAAATGTATCGCCCCGGTCGGACAGGTCTTCACGCAGGCAGGTTCTTGCCCAACGCTGACGCGATCCACACACAGCGTACATTTATACACGCGGTTATCCTCTTTATTGAGGCGCGGAATATTAAATGGACACCCGGCAATACAGTACCCGCAACCAATGCAATGCTCTGACTGGAAATCAACAATCCCGTTCGCGTACTGGATGATGGCTCCGGCAGACGGGCATGCCTTCAGGCAGCCCGGATCTTCACAGTGCATACAGCCGTCTTTACGAATCAGCCATTCCAGCTTGCCGTTCTGTTCGGTTTCGGTAAACCGCATGACCGTCCAGGACTTGGCGCTGAGATCGGCCGGGTTGTCATACACCCCGACGCAATGACCCACTTCATCGCGGATATCGTTCCACTCTGAGCAGGCCACCTGACAGGCTTTACAGCCTATACAGGTGGAAACGTCGATCAGTTTCGCGACTTCGGCTTTGTAATCACGGGCCTGAGGTGGCGGCGTGATGGAGTTTGTTGCGGACCTTTTGATGATGTCCTGCGTTTCCATAGACATATATTCGCCCCCTTACGCCTTCTCGATGTTAACTAAAAACGCTTTGTATTCCGGCGTTTGCGAGTTTGCATCACCGACGTTCGGCGTCAGGGTGTTGGCGATAAAGCCTTTACGCGCGACTCCTTCAAAGCCCCAGTGGATCGGGATCCCTACGGTTTCGACCTTCTGACCGTTGACGTTCAGGGTTTGCAGACGACGGGTGACCACGGCAACTGCGCGAATAAATCCGCGTTTGCTGCTGACTTTCACGTAGTCGCCGTTGCCGATACCTTTTGCTGACGCCAGCGTTTCGCTGATTTCCACAAACTGCTCTGGCTGGGCAATCGCATTCAACAATGCATGTTTGGTCCAGGTGTGGAAATGTTCGGTCAGACGATAGGTGGTCCCGACGTATGGGAAGTCCTGCTTCGTCCCCATGCGCAATGCATCCGCCTCGTACAGACGCGCTGCCGGGTTGGAGATCACGTTCGGGTGCAGCGGGTTAGTACCCAGCGGCGTTTCCATCGGCTCGTAGTGTTCCGGGAACGGCCCTTCCGCCAGCTTATCGATGGCAAACAGACGCCCCAGCCCTTCCGGCTGCATGATAAACGGATTGGTGCCACTGCCCGGCGCAGCGTTGTTGAAGTCAGGGATATCGTTCCCCGTCCACTTCGTACCGTTCCACTGGATAAGCATGCGTTTTGGATCCCACGGCTTACCCTGCGGATCCGCCGAAGCGCGGTTATACAGCACGCGACGGTTCAGCGGCCATGCCCAGGCCCAGCCCAGCGTATTACCAAGACCTGATGGGTCGGCGTTATCGCGGTTGGCCATCTGGTTGCCCTGCTCGGTCCAGCTACCGGTATAAATCCAGCAGGAGGATGACGTTGTACCGTCATCACGCAGGAGCGCAAAGCTGTTGAGCAACTGACCTTTTTTCGCCACCAGCACGCCATTGGCATCATAGAGATCTTCCAGCGCATAGCCGTTGTTCTCTTTGGCCACTTCCTCGGAATGCGGTTCGTCCGGTAGCTTATAGTTCCAGCTCATTTTCAGCACGGGCTCTACTGCTTTACCGCCTTCGGTGCGATACATTTCGCGCAGACGATGGTAAATACCGGCCAGAATTTCGCCGTCATTACGCGCTTCACCTGGTGCATCCTGACCTTTCCAGTGCCACTGCAGCCAACGGCCAGAGTTAGCAATCGAGCCGTCTTCTTCTGCAAAGCAGGTGGATGGCAGACGGAAAACTTCAGTCTGAATCGACGCCGGATCGACATCGTTGGATTCGCCGTGGTTTTGCCAGAATGTGGACGTTTCTGTGACCAGCGGATCGATAACCACCAGATACTTCAGTTTGCTGAGGCTCTGTACTACTTTGTTTTTGTCCGGGAAGGACGCCACCGGGTTAAAGCCCTGACAGATGTAACCGGTGACTTTCCCGCTATCCATCATGTTGAAGTATTTGATGACGTCGTATGACTGATCCCACTTCGGCAGCCACTCAAAGCCCCAGTCGTTTTCTTTCTGTGCCGCATCGCCGTAGAAAGATTTCATCAAACTGACGAAGAACTTCGGATAGTTGCCCCAATAGTTAACCTGGGAGGCCAGCGTCGCTTTGGGGGTATTGGCGGCCAGATAGGTTTGCAGATCAGCCTGCTTTTCTGACGGCAGCGTCAGATAACCGGGCAGGCTGGTCGATAACAGACCCAAGTCGGTTAAGCCCTGAATGTTGGAGTGACCGCGTAATGCGTTTACGCCGCCACCGGCCATCCCCATGTTGCCGAGCAGCAACTGGATCATCGCCATGGTGCGAATGTTCTGCGCCCCAACGGTATGCTGCGTCCAGCCCAGCGCGTACAGGAAGGTGGTGGTACGGTCGGCCGCACTGGTAGAGGCCAGCACTTCACACACTTTCAGGAAGTCGGCTTTTGGCGTACCGCAGATGTTTTCCACCACATCCGGCGTATAACGGGAAACGTGCTGTTTGAGCAGGTTCCACACGCAGCGGGGATGACTTAATGTTTCATCGCGTTTTGCGTAGCCATTTTCATCGAACTGGTAGTTCCAGGACGACTTATCGTACTGACGTTTTTCTGCGTCGTAGCCGCTGAACAGACCGTCTTCAAAAGCAAAATCATCCCGCACCAGCAGGCTGGCGTTGGTGTAGTGCTTAACGTATTCAGCGTTAATTTTGTTGTTTTCAATCAGGTACAGCAGCACACCGGAAAGGAACGTAATGTCCGTACCGGAACGAATCGGCGCATAGATATCCGCAACCGACGCTGTACGTGTAAAACGGGGATCGACAACAATCAGCGTAGCATCATTGTTGTTTTTAGCTTCCATCGCCCAGCGGAATCCGACTGGATGTGCTTCAGCGGCGTTACCGCCCATCACCATCACGACGTTAGCGTTTTTGATATCAACCCAGTGGTTGGTCATCGCACCGCGACCAAATGTTGGAGCAAGACTTGCTACCGTTGGTCCGTGTCAGACGCGTGCCTGGTTGTCTACCGCCAGCATGCCGAGTGAGCGCACGAATTTTTGCGTCAGCATGCCGGTTTCATTACTCGCCGCAGATGCACACAGCATCCCGGTTGAAAGCCAGCGGTTGACCGTAACGCCCTGCTCATTCTTCTCAATAAAGTTAGCGTCACGGTCTGCTTTCATCAGTTTTGCGATGCGGGAGAACGCTTCGTCCCAACTGATGCGTTGCCATTTGTCGGAGCCAGGAGCGCGATATTCCGGGTAACGTAAACGGCTTTCGCTGTGCACGTAATCCAGTAATCCTGCGCCCTTAGGACAAAGTGCCCCACGGCTCACCGGATGATCAGGATCCCCTTCGATATGATAAATCGACTCTTTGGCGTTTTTTGCTCCATCACCCAGGCTATACATTAATAGCCCGCAACCTACGGAACAGTATGTGCAGGTGTTTCGGATCTCTTTTGCGCGTAACAGCTTATAGTTTCGCGCCTGAGCCAGTGCCATTTTGGGTGCAAAACCCAGTGCGGCTACTGTAGTCCCCGCCATACCGCCCGCGCAGATTTTAAAGAATTGTCTGCGGCTGACGTCCATTGCTTTCCTCTTTTTTACAGGGGTTCGTACAAGACATCTTTCACCTTGCGCCAGCGCGGCAGTCTGAAAGATGACATGTACAACTTCGCGACGAAACTAACAGCTATATCCATATTTTTTTTGCGTCAAATCAATAACGAAACGGTTCCGCTACTAAATAGTGCAGTTTGTGTAACCTGTGTACCCACAAGGAGTTAGCTAAAAGCTAATTAGTTAGCCCGCACTGAGGTAAAAGTGCTATAAATTTCAGCTTCATTTTTGCCAGGACGACGGACAGACAAACAGCATGACAAAACAAAAAGCAACGTTAATCGGACTCATCGCCATCGTGCTGTGGAGCACGATGGTGGGGTTGATGCGTGGAGTGAGTGAAGGACTGGGGCCGGCGGGCGGCGCAGCGATGATTTTCTCATTAAGCGGAATTCTGCTGATATTTACCGTCGGATTTCCGAATATCAAAAAAATTCCGCCTCGCTATTTAATCGCGGGTAGCGTGCTTTTTGTCAGCTATGAAATGTGCCTGGCTCTGGCATTAGGTTATGCCGCTACCCGACACCAGGCAATAGAAGTAGGAATGGTCAATTATCTCTGGCCAAGTCTGACGATTTTGTTTGCTATATTATTTAATGGTCAAAAAACAAACTGGATGATAATTCCAGGATTAATTCTCGCATTGACCGGAGTCTGCTGGGTTTTAGGTGGCGAGAACGGTCTAAATCCAGGTGAAATTATCAGCAACATTGCCAGTAGCCCGCTGAGTTATTTCCTCGCATTTTTGGGTGCTTTTATCTGGGCAACGTATTGCACTGTCACTAATAAATTTGCGAAAGGGTTTAACGGTATCACCGTTTTTGTTTTACTGACGGCGACCAGTTTGTGGGTCTACTATTTTATGACGCCCCAACCAGAAATGGTTTTCAGCACACCGGTGACCATTAAGATGTTCACGGCTGCATTAACGCTAGGATTTGCCTATGCGGCCTGGAATATCGGAATTTTACACGGTAATGTCACTGTCATGGCGGTAGGGTCTTATTTCACTCCAGTGCTTTCCTCTGCACTGGCTGCCGTATTGCTCAGCGCCCCGCTGTCGTTCTCGTTCTGGCAAGGCGCAGTGATGGTCTGTGCTGGCTCGCTACTGTGCTGGCTGGCAACACGTCGGGCATAGAAATCAGGCCGGGTTTCTGGCATAGAGATAGAACCCGGTTACACTCTGGTCAGTTAACGGATAATAATTATACATTCCGCTTGCGTTTTATGTTTTTATTTGTTTAATTAAATGTTAAATAACTGGTAATTAATCAACACCCGAAAATATTTCATATTTACCTATAACCCTCCGATTGTATATATTTTACATAGGTTACTAACGATTAGTAAACCATAATCAGCACAATAGTCCCCGTTGAAAATATATCCCAACAAAAGATTACATATTAATATTAATATAATCAGCTGTATTATGTAGATCTGGATCACACAAATTCAAATATTCCGCAATATTATGAAACTTATTATTGAACTAATACCACATCGTCATTTAAAAATAGTTCGTCATTGATGAACGGCCTCGTTTAGCAATGGTTTAGGAAACACACCAAGAAAAAATTATAAGGATTATTTAGAATGAAACTTAAATTAGTTGCAGTGGCAGTGACTACCCTGTTGGCAGCAGGTGCGGTAAACGCAGCTGAGATTTATAACAAAGACGGTAACAAACTGGATCTGTACGGTAAAGTTCACGCTCAGCATTACTTCTCTGACGATACCAGCAGCGATGGTGACAAAACTTACGCGCGTCTGGGCTTCAAAGGCGAAACTCAGATCAACGACCAGCTGGTTGGTTTCGGCCAGTGGGAATATGAATTCAAAGGCAACCGTTCTGAAGATCAAGGTTCCGAAGCAGACAAAACCCGTCTGGCATTCGCTGGCCTGAAATTCGCTGAATACGGTTCTTTCGACTACGGTCGTAACTACGGCGTAGCTTACGACATCGGCGCATGGACTGACGTCCTGCCAGAATTCGGCGGTGATACCTGGACCCAGACTGACGTCTTCATGACTCAGCGTGCTACCGGCGTTGCAACTTACCGTAACACTGACTTCTTCGGTCTGGTTGAAGGTCTGAACTTTGCTGCTCAGTATCAGGGCAAAAACGACCGTAACAGCGACGTTGAAGCGAACGGCGACGGTTTCGGTCTGTCTTCTACTTATGAATACGAAGGCTTCGGCATCGGTGCGACCTATGCGAAATCTGACCGTACTGATGACCAGATGCGTAATGGCAACAACGAATTCTACGCTTCCGGTAAAAACGCAGAAGTATGGGCTGCTGGCCTGAAATATGATGCGAACAACATCTACCTGGCAACCACCTACTCTGAAACCCGCAACATGACCACCTTCGGTAAAGTTGACGGTATCGCTAACAAAGCGCAGAACTTTGAAGTTGTTGCTCAGTACCAGTTCGACTTCGGTCTGCGTCCGTCCATCGCTTACCTGAAATCCAAAGGTAAAGATCTGGGTGTTTACGGCGACCAGGATCTGGTTGAATACGTAGATCTGGGTGCGACCTACTACTTCAACAAAAACATGTCTACCTTCGTTGATTACAAAATCAACCTGCTGGACGACAACAAATTCACTTCTGACGCCCGTGTTAGCACTGACAACATCGTGGCAGTTGGTCTGAACTACCAGTTCTAATTTTGTTGTAAGTTGAATACAAAGCCAGTCCATCCAGGGCTGGCTTTTTCTCTTGATGTAGACTCGGTCATAAGGAGTATGCCGTGCAGACGTTCACTGGTCGTTGTCTTTGCGGACAGAGTCATTTTACCGTAAACGTCGAAATGCTTGATGTCTATGCCTGCCACTGCACGCTGTGCCAGAAATGGTCCGGTGGTGTCGCCATGTATCTGGAAGCCAGCGGTCATCCACTACTGTCTCCTGATTCAGCAGAACCTTCGCACTTTCCCTCATCAACGCGCGGAGAACGTTTCTTCTGTTCCGGCTGTGGATGCCCCCTGTGGTTTACGCTGACCGATAGCGATCGCTACTTTATTCCGTGGACATTGCTGGAGCTGAATGAGGTGGATCGCCGCCGTCTGATTCTGGCGGCTGAAATCTATACCGAAACACAGCCTGCGTTCTGGAGGTTGACGGGGCAATACGCTCGCCTGAGTGGAAAAGAGGTCGAAGCGATGGATTACCCCTGTCATTTAGCTCACTAGTTATTGACGGTTCACTTTTGCCAGGCTGAACCACATCCCTACCGCTAATACGATAAGCATGCTGCCAGCGCTGCTCAATGCCACGCTGTGCGACCAGGTAAATGCTTCTCTGGCAGCTGCAAGCAACGCGTCGCTAAGAGACGGCGAAAGCGAATGAGCTAATTGCACCGCCTCGCCCATTGACGATGAAGCACGTTCCAGCTCCTGCGCATTGAGGCCGGCAGGCGGTAGAATCGACGCGGAAAAACTACGGCTTAGCAAGAGACCAAAAATCGCGATCCCAAGACCGGCCCCCAGTTCATAGGCCATAGTTTCGATAGCCCCCGCAGCAGCGGCTTTTTCAGCCGGGGCTGCCGCCATAATGGCTGCCGTTGAGGCCAGTAGCGCGCTGGCGGCACTGAACCCCAGTAACGCCATTAATATCCAGGCCTGGATCTGCTGAGTGCTGAAATCCGTCATTGCCAGACCGTAGAAACTGACTGCACTCAACGCCATACCTGCCGTTGCCACGCAGCGTAATCCCAGCCGTGAAACCAACATACCGGCAATTGGGCCGCTGAAGCCACTCGCCAGCATGACCGGTAGCATAAACAGCCCCGCCTGATACGGCGTTAAACCGTGAACAAACTGTAATTCCTGGGCCATCAGCAGCTCAAACCCCACCAGGGTGATCATCGCCGTCATCGCCATGACCACGCCGCTTAAGATAATGCGATGGGTGAACAATCGCATATCAATCATCGGACGTGAGGCCGCGAGCTGAATACGCACAAATTTCCACAACAGCACTGCTCCGGTTAGCAGCGTCAATACGATAACCCCGGTCGCCATATGCCCTTTTAGCGCCGTTTTAGCACTGTAAACCAGCAGTAAAATCGCCACGATCAACATAATCGCATGGCCAAAATTTAACGACTGATCCCGGCGCCCGGTCTGGCGTGGCACGTAACGTGCGGTCAATGTCATCACCACCAGTACAATGGGCACATTGATTAAGAACACTGAGCTCCAGTAGAAATGCTCCAGCAACATACCACCGACTAAGGGACCAAATGCCGCACCGCCGGAACCGACAGCAGCCCAGACGCCAAGCGCCATATTGCGATGACGTTGTTCGGCAAAGGTGGCACGAATACCTGCCAGCGTCGCCGGAACGATCATCGCCGCACCAATGGCCAGCACGGCCCGGGTCGCGATTAGCCAACCAGCACTGTGAGCAAACGCGGCAGCCAGCGATGCCAGACCAAATAGCCCACCACCCAGCATCAGCAAACGTTTAAAGCCGATGCGATCGCCCAACGCCCCCATCGGTAACACCATACCGGCCATCACCAGAGAATAGATATCAATGATCCACAGCAGCTCGTTACCACTGGCACCCAGCGTCATACTCAGCGTGGGCGCGGCAACGTGCAGCACCGTTGCATCAATCGCAACAGGGATGTAGACCAGCACAATAATCACTAACGTTAACCACTGACGAAACATAAAACTCCCTACAAAACTGAAACTGGACACATGTCCAGCTTTAGCGATCCTACGGAAAATTGAACGCATGTCCAACTTTTTGTTAAACTGCCAATAATGTGAATATAGGGAGGTAGTATGAGCTATATGAATCGGGATGAACGTCGGGAATTGATCCTGCAGGCGGCAATGCGCGTGGCGCTTGAAGAAGGATTTTCCGCCATGACCGTTAGACGTATTGCCGCAGAGGCTCAGGTAGCGACCGGGCAACTGCATCATCATTTTACCTCTGCCGGTGAGCTCAAATCCCAGGCCTTTGTCCGCCTGATCCGCACCCTTCTTGATGCCGAACTGGTCAGTGAAAACGCATCTTACCGCGAACGACTTCATGCCATGTTGGGAAGTGAAGACGGTGGGTTCGAGCCGTATATCAAGCTGTGGCGCGAAGCGCAGATCCTCGCCGATAAGGACCCGGAAATCAAAAGCGCTTACCTGCTCACAATGCGTATGTGGCATGAAGAAACCGCCGCGATCATCACCCACGGGCAGAAAGCCGGCGAGTTCTCCTCCGCGCCTGATGCTGCCGACGTCGCCTGGCGTTTAATTGCGCTGGTTTGCGGACTGGATGGGATGTATATGCTGGGCTTTGCAGAAATGGCCGATCCGGCTTTCGATCGCCACCTGGATCGCATGATAACGCTAGAGTTATTTATTTGATGTTATACATGAATTAACAATACATCTTTTAAATTTACAATTAGTAACACTTAAGCAACGTGTTATTCCTCTGACACGCCGCGTTATTGCGCTTTTTTATCTATCCTTTCAGTCAATATTCCTAAAACTTTTCAATAATTTCTAATTAGCACCAGTGCGGAACCCCAGGCGTTTATTTATTGAACGACGTGCGCATGTGAGGAAAATATGTCATCACCAAATGAGAAGAATAATCGTTATCTTTTGACTGACTGGAAACCAGAAAACCCCGCTTTTTGGGAAAATAAAGGCAAACACATTGCGCGAAGAAACCTCTGGATATCAGTGAGTTGCTTGCTACTCGCGTTCTGCGTCTGGATGTTATTTAGTGCGGTTGCGGTAAATTTAAATAAAATTGGTTTTAATTTCACCACCGATCAGCTCTTTTTATTAACGGCATTACCCTCTCTGTCTGGCGCAATATTACGCGTCCCCTACTCCTTTATGGTACCTATATTTGGCGGCCGCCGTTGGACCGTTTTTAGTACGATAATCCTGGTTATTCCCTGCGTATGGCTCGGTTTCGCTGTGCAAAATACCGCTACCCCTTTCGGTGTATTTATCATCATTGCGCTGATGTGTGGTTTTGCCGGTGCCAATTTTGCCTCCAGTATGGGGAATATCAGTTTCTTCTTCCCGAAAGCGAAGCAAGGCAGTGCGCTGGGCGTGAATGGCGGTCTCGGTAACCTTGGCGTCAGCGTGATGCAGTTAATCGCGCCGTTAGTCATTTTCCTGCCCCTATTTACCTTTTTAGGGGTACAAGGCGTACCGCAGCCTGACGGTTCTTTATTGTCACTGGCAAACGCCGCATGGATTTGGGTTCCGCTGCTGCTGCTCTCAACGCTGGCTGCGGGCGTGGGAATGAATGACATCGCCAGTTCGAAGGCCTCAATCGCCTCTCAGCTACCGGTCCTCAAACGCTTTCATCTGTGGCTGCTAAGCCTGTTGTACCTTGCCACTTTCGGTTCGTTTATCGGCTTTTCAGCCGGTTTTGCCATGCTAGCGAAAACCCAGTTCCCCGACGTTAATATTCTGCAACTGGCGTTCTTTGGGCCGTTTATCGGCGCCCTGGCACGCTCGGCGGGCGGCGTTATCTCTGACAAGTTCGGCGGAGTACGGGTCACGTTAATCAACTTCATCTTTATGGCGCTGTTTAGTGCGCTGCTGTTTCTTACCCTCCCCGGCTCAGGAGAAGGAAATTTTGTTGCCTTCTATCTGGTGTTCATGGGCTTGTTCCTGACCGCGGGACTGGGCAGCGGGTCAACCTTCCAGATGATTGCGGTGATCTTTCGCAAAATCACCATCTACCGCGTGAAGCTGCAGGGTGGAACGGAAGAACAGGCCCAGCGTGAAGCGGTGACCGATACCGCAGCGGCACTGGGTTTTATCTCCGCCATCGGTGCCGTGGGTGGTTTCTTCATTCCAAAAGCCTTTGGTTCCTCTCTGGCGCTGACCGGTTCACCGGTTGGGGCAATGAAAATCTTTTTAGTGTTTTACATCGTCTGCGTGCTGGTGACCTGGTTGGTCTATGGCCGCAAATCGCAAAAAAAATAACAACTATTTGGCCTGCAGATCGTAGGCAGCGTCCATTAGGAGCAGGAGAAATGTCATGAGTAAACTGTTGGATCGCTTTCGCTACTTTAAACAAAAGGGCGAGACGTTTGCCGAGGGGCATGGGCAAGTAATGCACACCAACCGGGACTGGGAAGACAGCTATCGTCAACGCTGGCAGTTCGACAAAATTGTGCGGTCTACCCACGGCGTGAACTGTACCGGCTCATGCAGCTGGAAAATCTACGTTAAAAACGGACTTGTGACCTGGGAAACACAACAAACTGACTACCCGCGAACCCGCCCCGACCTGCCCAACCATGAGCCACGCGGCTGCCCGCGCGGTGCCAGCTATTCCTGGTATCTCTACAGCGCTAACCGCCTGAAATACCCGCTGGTACGTAAACGTCTGATCGAACTGTGGCGCGACGCCCTGTCCCGCCAGCCCGACCCGGTGCTGGCCTGGGAATCGATCATGAACGACCCGCAAAAATGCCAGAGCTACAAACAGGTGCGCGGGCGCGGCGGGTTTATTCGTTCCAACTGGAAAGAGCTAAACCAACTGATTGCCGCCGCCAACGTCTGGACGGTAAAAACCTATGGCCCGGACCGGGTGGCCGGATTCTCACCCATTCCCGCCATGTCGATGGTTTCGTACGCGGCGGGTACGCGTTACCTCTCGCTGCTAGGTGGAACCTGCCTGAGCTTCTATGACTGGTACTGCGATTTACCGCCGGCGTCACCCATGACCTGGGGTGAGCAGACCGACGTTCCGGAGTCAGCCGACTGGTATAACTCCAGCTATATCATTGCCTGGGGCTCAAACGTCCCACAAACCCGTACGCCAGACGCCCACTTCTTTACGGAAGTGCGTTACAAAGGCACCAAGACAATTGCCATTACGCCGGACTACTCAGAGGTCGCCAAGTTATGCGACCAGTGGCTGGCACCGAAACAAGGGACCGACAGCGCACTGGCCATGGCCATGGGGCACGTGATCCTCAAAGAATTCCACCTCGACAAACCCAGCGATTACTTCCTCAATTACTGCCGCCGCTACACCGATATGCCCATGCTGGTCCTGCTGGATGGCCGCGAAGATGGTAGTTTTGTCCCTGGTCGAATGATGCGCGCTTCAGACCTGGTTGATGGTCTGGGTGAAACCAACAACCCGGAGTGGAAAACCGTAGCGTTTAACAGCAACGGTGAACTGGTCGTGCCAAACGGTTCGATTGGCTTTCGTTGGGGTGAAAAAGGGAAATGGAACCTGGAGCCGCTGGCGGCTGGCGCGGAAACAGAACTGTCGTTGTCATTGCTCGGACAGCACGATGACGTGGCCGGTGTCGCCTTCCCTTACTTTGGCGGCAATGAAAACCCACATTTTCGCAGCGTGAAGCAGGAACCGGTGCTGATTCGACAATTGCCGGTAAAACGTCTCACCCTCGCGGATGGCAGCGTTTGCCCGGTGGTCAGCGTCTATGACCTGGTGCTGGCGAATTACGGCCTCGACCGTGGTCTGGATGACGTTCATAGCGCACAAGATTACAGCGAAGTTAAAGCCTACACCCCGGCCTGGGGCGAACAAATTACGGGTGTTCCGAGCCGTCATATCGAACAAATCGCCCGTGAGTTTGCCGATACCGCACACAAAACCCACGGTCGCTCGATGATCATCCTCGGTGCGGGTGTAAACCACTGGTACCACATGGACATGAACTACCGAGGGATGATCAACATTCTGGTGTTCTGCGGCTGTGTCGGACAAAGCGGCGGCGGCTGGGCCCACTATGTGGGTCAGGAGAAACTGCGTCCGCAAACCGGCTGGCTGCCACTGGCCTTTGCGCTGGACTGGAACCGTCCACCGCGCCAGATGAACAGCACCTCGTTTTTCTACAACCACTCCAGCCAGTGGCGTTATGAGAAAGTCACCGCGCAGGAGCTGCTCTCTCCGTTGGCCGATGCCTCGAAGTTCACCGGGCATCTGATCGACTTCAACGTCCGCGCCGAGCGGATGGGCTGGTTACCGTCTGCCCCGCAGCTCAACCTTAACCCACTCACGGTGAAAGCAAAGGCACAACAAGCGGGATTATCCCCTGCTGAATACACCGCGCAGGCGCTGAAGTCCGGAGATATCCGCTTTGCCTGCGAACAACCTGACAGCGGTAAAAACCATCCACGCAACCTCTTCGTCTGGCGTTCTAATCTGTTGGGCTCTTCCGGTAAAGGGCATGAATACATGCTCAAATATCTGCTGGGTACTGAAAGCGGGATTCAGGGTGAAGCGCTTGGCGAAACCGATGGCATTAAACCGGAAGAAGTGGAATGGCAGTCGGCGGCGATTGAAGGCAAGCTCGACCTGCTGGTGACGCTCGATTTCCGTATGTCCAGCACCTGTCTGTTCTCCGATATCGTGCTACCTACCGCCACCTGGTATGAAAAAGACGATATGAATACCTCGGATATGCATCCGTTTATTCACCCGCTGTCGGCTGCAGTCGATCCTGCCTGGGAGTCAAAAAGCGACTGGGAAATTTATAAAGGCATCGCCAAAGTGTTCTCGGAGGTGTGCGTCGGCCATCTGGGACAAGAAACCGATGTGGTACTGCAACCGCTGCAGCATGATTCCCCGGCAGAACTGGCGCAGCCGTTTGATATCCTGGACTGGCGTAAAGGCGAATGCGACCTTATTCCGGGTAAGACCGCACCCAATATCGCCGTTGTGGAGCGTGATTATCCCGCCACTTACGAACGCTTCACCTCGCTCGGGCCATTGATGGACAAGCTCGGCAACGGTGGGAAAGGCATCTCGTGGAATACCCAGGCGGAGGTCGATTTCCTCGCCAAGTTGAATTACACCAAGCGCGAAGGTCCGGCGAAAGGCCGCCCGCTGATCGACACCGCGCTGGATGCCTCGGAAGTGATCCTCGCGCTGGCGCCGGAAACCAACGGCCAGGTGGCGGTGAAGGCGTGGGAAGCGCTGGGCGCGATGACCGGTCGGGACCATACACATCTGGCGTTGAACAAAGAAGACGAAAAGATTCGTTTTCGCGACATTCAGGCGCAGCCGCGCAAAATCATCTCCAGCCCGACCTGGTCGGGTCTTGAAAGTGAGCATGTCTCCTACAACGCAGGCTACACCAACGTGCATGAGCTGATCCCATGGCGCACCCTGTCGGGTCGTCAGCAACTGTATCAGGATCACGCGTGGATGCGCGCCTTTGGCGAAAGCCTGGTGGCGTATCGTCCACCCATTGATACCCGTAGCGTCAGCGAAATGCGTGAGATACCGCCAAACGGCTTCCCGGAGAAAGCACTCAACTTCCTGACGCCGCACCAGAAATGGGGCATCCACTCTACCTACAGTGAAAACCTGCTGATGCTGACGCTGTCGCGTGGCGGGCCGATTGTCTGGATCAGTGAAACTGATGCTAAGGAGTTAGGTATTGAAGACAACGACTGGATCGAAGCTTTCAATGCAAACGGGGCACTGACCGCACGCGCGGTGGTCAGCCAGCGTGTACCGCCAGGCATGACCATGATGTACCACGCACAGGAACGAATCATGAATATACCCGGTTCCGAAGTCACCGGAATGCGCGGTGGTATTCATAACTCCGTCACCCGTGTGTGTCCGAAACCGACCCACATGATTGGCGGCTATGCGCAGTTGGCATACAGCTTCAACTATTACGGAACGGTCGGCTCTAACCGCGATGAGTTCATCATGATTAGGAAAATGAAAAATATTAACTGGCTGGATGATGAAGGTCGCGATCAGGTACAGGAGGCGAAAAAATGAAAATACGCTCACAGGTAGGCATGGTTCTGAATCTGGATAAGTGCATCGGCTGCCACACCTGCTCCGTCACCTGTAAAAACGTCTGGACCGGGCGTGAAGGGATGGAATATGCGTGGTTTAACAACGTCGAAACCAAACCCGGCATTGGTTACCCGAAAAACTGGGAGGACCAGGAAGAGTGGCAAGGCGGCTGGGTGCGCGATGTTAACGGTAAAATCAGACCGCGCCTGGGCGGCAAGATGGGGGTGATCACCAAAATTTTCGCCAACCCGGTGATCCCGCAAATCGACGATTACTACGAGCCGTTTACCTACGATTACCAGCATCTGCACAGTGCGCCGGAAGGCAAAAATCAGCCCACCGCCCGCCCGCGTTCGCTGATTGATGGTAAACGGATGGACAAAATTATCTGGGGCCCCAACTGGGAAGAATTACTTGGCGGTGAATTCTCTAAACGTGCCCGTGACCGTAACTTCGAGAAGATGCAAAAGGAGATGTACGGTCAGTTTGAAAACACCTTCATGATGTATTTGCCACGCCTGTGCGAACACTGCCTGAACCCAAGCTGTGTCGCCACCTGCCCGAGCGGCGCCATCTACAAACGTGAAGAAGATGGCATCGTGCTGATCGACCAGGATAAGTGCCGCGGCTGGCGCTTGTGCATCAGCGGTTGTCCGTATAAGAAAATCTACTTTAACTGGAAGAGCGGCAAGTCGGAAAAATGCATCTTCTGCTATCCACGTATTGAATCCGGCCAACCTACCGTGTGTTCCGAAACCTGCGTCGGGCGTATTCGCTATCTTGGCGTGCTGCTGTACGACGCCGATCGCATCGAGGAAGCGGCCAGCACCGAACATGAAACCGACCTTTATGAGCGTCAGTGCGATGTGTTCCTTAACCCGCACGATCCGGCCGTCATTGAAGAAGCGCTGAAACAGGGGATTCCGCACAACGTAATTGAAGCGGCCCAGCGTTCACCGGTTTACAAAATGGCGATGGACTGGAAACTGGCACTGCCGCTGCACCCGGAGTATCGCACCCTGCCGATGGTCTGGTATGTGCCGCCGTTGTCACCGATTCAGTCTTACGCTGATGCCGGTGGTCTGCCGCACAATGGCAACATTCTGCCCGCGGTTGAGTCACTGCGAATCCCGGTCCAGTACCTCGCCAACATGCTCAGTGCAGGTGATACCGGTCCGGTACTGCGCGCCCTGAAACGCATGATGGCGATGCGTCACTACATGCGCTCGCAAACCGTGGAAGGTGTAACCGATACCCGTGCAGTTGAGGAAGTGGGCTTAACCGTTGAACAGGTTGAGGAGATGTACCGCTATTTGGCCATTGCCAACTACGAAGACCGCTTCGTGATCCCAACCAGCCATCGTGAAATGGCGCGTGACGCTTTCCCGGAGAAAAACGGGTGCGGCTTCACCTTCGGCGACGGCTGTCACGGCTCGGACACCAAGTTCAATCTGTTTAACAGTAGTCGCATTGACGCTATCGATATCACCGAAGTACGCGATAAAGCGGAGGGTCAATAATGCAAATCCTCAAGGTTATCGGTCTGCTGATGGAATACCCGGACGCGCTGCTCTGGGAGTGCAAAGATGACGCCTTCGCGCTGGTCGCCAGCGATGCGCCCATGCTAAGCGGCTTTACCCACGAGCTGCTCAATGCCCCGTTACTGGATAAGCAAGCTGAATGGTGTGAAGTATTTGACCGTGGACGCGCCACTTCACTGCTGTTGTTCGAGCATGTGCATGCCGAATCCCGCGACCGCGGTCAGGCGATGGTCGACCTGCTGGCCCAGTACGAAAAAGTCGGGCTACAGCTCAACTGTCGCGAACTGCCGGATCACCTGCCGCTGTATCTGGAATATTTAAGCGTGCTGCCTGAAGCAGAAGCCAAAGAGGGATTGCAGAACGTTGCCCCGATACTGGCGCTGCTCGGCGGGCGGTTAAAACAGCGCGATACCCCCTGGTATCAACTGTTTGACGCCCTGCTGCTGCTTGCCGGAAGTCCGCTATCAAGTGACAGTGTCACAAAACAGGTTGGCGCTGAAACCCGCGATGATACCCGTCAGGCGCTGGATGCCGTCTGGGAAGAGGAACAGGTGAAGTTTATTGAGGATAATACGACTGCCTGTGACAGTTCACCGTTACAAAACTATCAACGACGCTTTAGCCAGGACGTGGCACCACAATATGTCGACGTCAGCGCGGGAGGCCCGAAATGATACAGTATCTGAACGTCTTTTTTTACGACATCTACCCGTATCTGTGCGGCACGGTGTTTATCCTCGGGAGTTGGTTACGCTACGACTACGGACAGTACACCTGGCGCGCCTCCTCCAGTCAGATGCTGGATAAACGCGGTATGGTGCTATGGTCAAACTTGTTCCATATCGGCATTTTGGGGATCTTCTTTGGACACCTGTTTGGCATGTTAACCCCACACTGGATGTATGCCTGGTTCCTGCCAATCGCGGTGAAACAACAGATGGCGATGATTGCCGGCGGTCTGTGTGGCGTATTGACGCTGGTAGGCGGCGCGGGTCTGCTGGTGCGCCGTCTGACGAACTCGCGTATTCGCGCAACATCCTCAACCGCAGATATTCTGATCCTGTGTATCCTGTTGATTCAGTGTATCCTCGGCCTGACCACTATCCCGTTTTCGGCACAACATCCGGACGGCAGTGAAATGCTGAAACTGGTGGGCTGGGCGCAGTCGGTCGTCACCTTCCAGGGCGGTGCGTCTGCACATCTGGATGGCGTGGCGTTGATCTTCCGGGTACACCTGGTACTGGGGATGACGATTTTCCTGCTGTTCCCGTTCACCCGTCTGGTTCACGTCTGGAGCGCGCCGGTTGAGTATTTCACTCGCCGTTACCAGATAGTACGTTCTCGCCGATAATTTTCTCTGCTGTCCGGTAGCGCGTGCGCTTACCGGGCAGCATCGCTATCCCACTTTTTGTACGTTATGATGCTTCTCCATTCCAGGAGAACGCCAATGAAACCACAGGTTTACCACGTTGATGCCTTTACCTCAGAACCCTTTCGCGGCAATTCAGCGGGAGTTGTGCTGCATGCGGATGGGTTGAGTGACGCCCAGATGCAGCTGATTGCACGTGAGCTGCGCCATTCGGAAACGGCTTTTCTACTGACCAGTGACGACAGCGATGTGCGTATTCGCTACTTCACGCCAACGGTCGAAGTGCCCATCTGTGGGCATGCTACCGTCGCCGCGCATTATGTTCGCGCCAACGTGCTGGGGCTGGGTGATACAACCGTCTGGCAAACGTCACTCGCCGGTCGCCACCGGGTTGACGTACGCACGCACGGCGCTGACTACCGCATCAGCCTGGAGCAAGGGAAACCTGTTTTTGAGGCGCCGCTGGATGGGGCAATTCGCCGTGCGATTATTAACGCGCTGCACCTAACTGAAGACGATATGCTGCCTGGGTTGCCGATTCAGGTGGCATCTACCGGGCATTCAAAAGTGATGATCCCACTGAAGCCCGAGGTGAATATTGACGCCCTTTCCCCTGACCTGCCCGCGCTGACGGCAATTAGCAAAGAGATTGGCTGTAACGGCTTCTTCCCGTTTCAACTCCGTCCGGGCGAAAACGCAACCGATGGCCGCATGTTTTCACCGGCTATCGGAATTGTGGAAGATCCGGTCACCGGCAACGCGAATGGTCCAATGGGCGCCTGGCTGGTACACCATAACCTGATGGCTCATGATGGCGAAACGTTGCATGTTCAGGGGCACCAGGGGCGTGCGCTGGGACGCGACGGCATTGTTGATGTGACGGTGACTATCCGTGATAACCAGCCAGAAAAAGTGACGATTTGCGGCTCGGCAGTGATCTTGTTTCACGCCGAATGGGCGATCGATTTTTAAATCTTCATATAGGCCGGATAAGGCGATTACGCCGCATCCGGCATTAATTCTGATGCCCCTATTTCCCCGCCTCCGGATGCGTATCAAACGCCGCCATGACCGTCGCCAGTTCCTCCTCGCTAAAGCCGTGTTTGACATCGTCAACGCCCAGTCCAAAGCGCTCCTGCAACAGCGTATACAGGCTGGCGACGTCAGGCAGATTAATCTGCTCTACCGCATGACCATCCTGATAATGAGTAAAGTGGAAATTGGTCAACGTCAGCTTGCCGCCGTCGGGTAAATGGCGACACATCAGCAGATGGTGGCGGAAATGCGACTGCGGCCAGTGTGCAGACCAGAAGTTCCCCATCAGATAATCGCTGTGATGTTGCACCACCAGATCGAATCGGTACATTGACTGCCAGTGATCATGATGGCGGAACTGCAATATCCAGTCTTCCCCCTCCTGAATCAGGCGATATTCGCCGTGTGGCGTCTTCTGCTCAATGTTAGCCTGCAGACGAATCGGCGCTGTCAGCGTTTGCCCGCCGAAGCCAACGTCAGCGATCCACTGTTCACCCTGCAATTCAACCAGTAACAGGCGATGTGTCCGCGGCGGCAGGCTGGATGGATTCGCCAATACCACGCGTCCCAGCAAACTGCGTACGGTAAAGCCGATGTCGCGTAGCGCCCGTTCAAATACACCATTTTGTTCAAAACAATAGCCCCCTCGGCGGGCCGTGACCAACTTCTCTTCAAGGGACAAATCGTCAAGCTGCATTTCACGCGGCAGCAGCACATCAAGATTTTCAAAGGGTATGGCACCGTTATGCAGTAAGTGCAGCGCTCTCAACGTTTCAATGTCGACGTTGGGTACGTCAGACCAGCCAATACGGGCAAAATAAGCGTTTAAAAAAGGCGTCATACGGGATTCCTGTTTGTTGAATGTTGTACTTATAACGCATTTTTTATTTTACGCTGTCGCTTTTGTGCGCTGTTCACCCCAATGAGGCGACAAAATCGCTAATCCCGTTACTATCTATGTTTATTGTGATGTCATTTTTATTCTGCCGAGGAGTCGCTATGAGTCATTTTCGTCCGGTTGAATTACAACACGCCAGCCGACTGCTTAATCACGGCCCCACCATTTTGATAACCAGTCGTGACGCGAATACAGAACGGCGTAATGTGATGGCGGCCGCGTGGTCAATGCCCGTGGAATTTTATCCGCCGCGGGTAGCCATTGTTGTCGACAAGACTGCCTGGTCGCGCGAACTGATCGAGCGTAGCGGTCAATTTGGTATTGTTATTCCAGGGGTTGCCGCGACGAACTGGACCTATGCCGTGGGGAGTGTTTCCGGTCGAATAGAAGATAAGTTCAACTGCTACGGCATTCCGGTGGTCAACGGCCCGGTATTGGGACTACCGCTAATAGAAGCCAAATGTCTCGCCTGGATGGAATGCCGCCTGCTTCCTGCCACAGCGGCTCAGGACAAATATGACACCCTGTTTGGCGAAGTGGTCTCGGCTGCCGCTGATGAGCGGGTATTTGTGCAAGGACGCTGGCAGTTTGATGATAGCAAACTCAATACCTTGCACCACCTTGGCGCCGGAACGTTTGTCACCAGCGGGAAACGTATAACAGCGGCTGAATAAATATCCTCCGGCATAGCCGGAGGTTTTTCTGATGTGCCTATAAGGCTCTGATACCAGCAGCGCCCTAACAGGCGCATACGATCTGACATTTGCATCAGACTTCTCTACTTACAGTCCGTAAACGGGGTCAGTTTGGATATCGAAAATTATTGTACGTTAAGGCTATTTTTTATACTCTTTGAATTTATATCCTACAGGGGCGGCAACGAAACGGGAAGGAAATAGCTAAATGGCTACACATGACTGTACTTTACTTTTTTTACATCCTTTCAGGATAAGGGATTCAGTAGCAGGGCGATGCTCTGTTGAACATTAACGATAATTTTTGATCATTCATAAATATATCACTATTATGAATAATAGTGCAGGGAATAAATTATAAAATATATAAAGGAGTAATTATGATACCGTCTTCATTAATTAAATTTACACAAAACAATCACCTTGATAATTTAAATCACCCAAAGAGCGATGTAACTCCTTTTTCAGATTACCCTGACAATCATCTTATCGATTGTTCTCCAGAAGAAGCTGCAAATTTTGCATCTCAGTATGTGTCATCTCATATAAAATGGAGCTCTGTTATTGAGAAAATGGACGAAAAAATGCCAGCATCACAAGTTATCGATATCGATAGTAGGATAAAAAAAGCTCGTGGTAATATAACAGGCTATGATGGTGAAGATTTCACGCTTGAGAAGCTATACGAAATTACTAATAACTCAGTCCGTTGTGAAGCTGGCAACTGTGGGGAGCTTTGTGCTATCGGGGCTCGTGCTTTAATGGATTTTGGTTATAAAGAAAAAGTGGAAGTCATTATAATTACCGGAAATACGAATGACGGTGCTAAGGCAAATCATGCATTCATGCTCATTCATGGTTCAGATGGAAATGATTCTTGGGTGGCAGATCCATTGACAGCACTGATGAAACCTGAGCAACGTGAGAAATTCTTAGGCGATAAATACATAGCTAGCTCAGTAAAACAAAGAGAATCTATTGATATTCTCCATCTCTACCTTGACAAAGATGGTATTATGACTTGCCCTGAATTAAATATTGCGGAGGAAGAACCCGGTATAAAACTCTTTAGTTGTTACACGCTTGAAAAAATTAACGGGGTAATTAATCTGACTCGTGTATACAAATAAGAATAACTTCAATGTAAATCCGGTGTTCTTCTTGGAATATTAGTCAAAAAGAACGCTGAGGCTATATAGATATTGTTTATATGAATCAATTGTTTTTGTCATTGGATTACTGTAGCTAAGCCGGGTGGAGTAACTGGTCTCTGGTTTTTATAGAGTTGTGCCAGCATTAATACGGGCGCAATAATCGCCCGTTCTCGTTCACATGCTGTAGCCTGGTTTTTTAATCAACGTGTCCATCTGCGGCACGATTTCCGCATCCCATACCGCTTGCCACGCGTCAGGCTCAATCTCATTGAGCGCCACGCTGACCGAGCTGTCTTTGCTTTGCAAATGACGAATAATGACATCTGTAATATCCGCCGCCAGCGCGGTTTTTTGTTCGTTAGTAAGGGCGCGAGGAAAACATTTAATATCGATGTGCGGCATTGCAGGTTCCTTATTGTTTTGGGCAAAAAAGCTATCACCTAATATGCGCCAGTTAGCAAAATTCCTCCAGACGTCTTTGGTCTACAATGATGCTCAGATGCACAACGTTACCGGCCTGGTAAACGTTGAAAGCCGATTTCGACGATCGGCTTTTTCAAAACTACCCGCGTTAATTCTTACAAACAAACCGCTCACCAAACGCAATATCTTTACGCAGTTCGCTTTGCATTGCCTCGAGTGCATCCTGCTCAATGCGGCTCAGGTCAGTTAGCGCAATAACGCGAGATACACCGTTGACGCCCAATTCAACGGGCTGGGCAAAAAAACGGGCGTATGGGCTGCCGCTTTCTACATATGCGCATTCCACAATGCCTTGTTCCCCACTCAGAGCACGGAGTAACGACAAACAAAAACGTGCGGCTGCCTGCCCCATTGATAATGTGGCCGACCCGGCTCCCGCTTTAGCTTCGACAACCCGAGTCCCGGCATTTTGGACCTGGTCTGTCAGCACACGGATCTCGTCATCGGATAATTTTATCTCCGTAAGCTGCGAGAACAACGGCAGGATCGTGGCGCCCGAATGTCCACCGATGACCGGAACCTCAACGTCCCGCACGCTGCAGCCTTTCATTTGTGCAACAAACGTATTTGCGCGAATAACATCCAACGTGGTGATGCCAAAGAGCTTGCTTTTATCGTAGACGCCAGCCTTTTGCAGGACATTAGCGGCAATCGCCACTGTGGTATTAACCGGGTTAGTAATAATACCAATACAGGCATCCGGGCATATTTTTGCGACATCACCAATAAGCTGATGAATAATATTGGCATTAATACTGAAGAGGTCAGAACGATCCATTCCCGGTTTACGGGCAATACCGGCACAGACAATAACAATATTTGCACCTTCTAACGCATGTTGAATCTGCGCGCCACAATATCCGTGAATATGCACATCGGTTGGAATATGGCTTAAATCAACAGCAATCCCTGGTGTTGCTGTTGATATATCGTAGAGTGCGAGTTCAGACCCCTCTGGCATGTGTAATTTAAGGAGTAACGACAACGCCTGCCCTATTCCTCCGGCAGCGCCAAGAAGCGTAACTTTCATATAATATCCTTTACAAGATTATCGACAGATATAATCAACCACGCGATGCTTCAGACAAACACCACGGTAAAATAATCGCTAACAACAAATAAGTAATTATTCCTGAAAATTAAAACACGCCAAGCATTGGCCAATAATACAATGCGCATAATGCATAAATCAGACAAGCAATCGCACACAGTACAATACCGACGCGCGGATAATCATTGATAGCAACCTTCCCGGTACCAAAGACCAACACACCCGGAATGGTGTTATAAAACATCAATAATGGATAAGCGCCAATAATCATCCCACCCGGTAACGCCAGCATTGCCGGTGGCAGACCTGCCGCATGGGCAATACCAATCAATACAGGCAACATTGCTGCCGCCATCGCCGTAGTGCCCACAAAGAAAATATGCATGTATTGCACGACGATAAGCACGACAATCAGCAAGGCGATGGTACTCAGCGTGGATAAACCCAGATGGTTAAAGATTAACATCGATATCCATTCTGCCGCACCGGTTTTCATCAAAATAGCCCCCATACTGACACCGCCGCCGCAAATGAACAGCACTTGCCACGACACGCCTTTATTGGCTTCCGACCAATTAATCACGCCAATTTTAGGGAAGAAGAGCAGACAAGCCCCCAGCATACAGGCCGTGGTAGAATCGACACCTATCCAATCACCGGTGACCCACAGGAAGACCACGCCGAGGAAAATCCACAACGTTTTCCACTCGGCCGCAGACATTTTTCCCATCCCGTCCAGACTGTCTTTAATCAACTGCTCTCCACCGGGGATGTGCGATTGCTCAGGCGGATAAGCAAACTGTAGGTAGATCCAGGTAATAAACGTCATCAGTAATGCTGGCGGGAATCCGACTATCAAAAAATCCAGATAGGAGATCATTGGCCCACCGGCATTATGAATAAATTCAACGGTAATGGGGTTCGGTAAATTGGCTGTCAAAATACCGCCGCTGATCGTGGAATTGGTAAACGACATGGTGAGCAGCAAATTCACTGCAAATTTTGTTCGCCCTTCTTCTTTAAATAAGGCAATTAAATTCAGACAAATGGGTAGCAGGATCGCGACCCTTGGGGTTGACGACGGAATAAAGAATGCCAGCACAATATTCGCAATGGTCACCCCCAGTGTTAAATTACGCACGCTACTGCCGGTAACTTTAAGAATTAAAAAAGTAATCCGTTCTGCTAAGCGTGTTTTGGTTAGCGCCACAGCCATAATAAATGCGCCAACCAGAAGATAAGAGGAAGATGAAGAAAATCCCGACAGTGCCATTTTTAAGCTGCATACTTTTAATAATACAGCAGCAGGAACAATCAGTAAGCTTGAAACAACAATGGGGATAGGTTCGGATAAGAACAGGATAAAAACACCCGCAAACAATACCAGCGCATGCTTCCCCTCCATGGAAAGTCCTGCCATGGGAAAGGTATAGGTAATCGCCATCGCCAGGATCGCTAACGGAATTCCCCACCGTTTCTTAAACGACAACGTTTTTATATTTTCTGCCATTATTATTAGCCTATTTGAGCAAGCCAGCCACAAACGTGGCTGGCATCTGTAGAGTTAACCCGGATAAACAGCGTCAATCGTTTCGCAGCCTTTCGCCGCGAGCGCTTTATCCACCCAACTGCGATCGGCTTTTCCGGTCTGCGCCGCAACCAGTTTTGCATGGTCGTTGGCAGAAAACTTGCGAGCTTCTTCCAGCAATTTTGCCGCATCATGTTTAGGGATCACAATGACGCCATCACTGTCTCCGACGATAATATCGCCCGGCGTAACGTGAATATTGCCGCAAGCGACAGGAACATTGACTTCGCCTGGACCTTCTTTGAATGGGCCGCCTGGGGTATGACCTGTCGCATAAACTGGAACCCCCATTGCATAGATGGTATCAAGATCACGCATTGGTCCGTCCAGCACGATGCCCGCAATGCCTTGAGATTTGGCATAGGCGACCATGATCTCGCCCATCAGCGACTGGCTGCTATCCCCTTCATTGGAGACGATCAGAATGTCGCCAGGTTTAATCATGTTCAGCGCTTTGTGCATCATCAGGTTGTCGCCAGGACGCGCTTTTACCGTCAGCGCGACACCAACCATATTTTGTTCCGCAGGTGCCGTCATGCGTCGGATGCGGCAATTCATCGCGCTCAGGCGCCCCATACAGTCGGCAATATTTGCTGCTGGTATGGTTTTGAAACCTTCGATAACATCAGCTGTAGGCAGTTCACGTTGAGTAAAGACTCTGAATCCAATAGACATTTTATTCTCCAGTACGTCGTAAATATTATTTAATCAGGTGGTTAACACACAGACTCGGGGATAACGGTTTTCCGTTAAGGAAATTAATCACGTTGTCAGCGGCATGCGCAGCCATCGCGTCTAACGCATCAGGCGTGGACCCGCCAACATGCGGGGTCATAACAACGCTGGGTTGTGAGGCAATAGCATCGCTGAGGGGCAGTGGTTCATTAACGAAAGTGTCCAGACCTGCGCCTGCAAGTTTTCCACTCTGCAAAGCAGCTACCAGCGCATTTTCATTAATCAGCGGCCCTCTGGCGGTATTAACCAGAATTGCACCATCAGGCAGTAGTGAAAGCGCCTCTTCGTTAATCAGATTTCGGGTAGCGGGAACCAGAGGACAATGTAGGCTGAGCACCTGGCTTTGGCGAAGCAACGCCGGTAAATCGTTGATAAGTGTGACCTGTTCGATTGGGCTGGCCTTGAGCATGGGATCGTAAGCGACGACCTTCATGCCCAGCGCTATACAGAATTGCGCCAGCGTTTGTCCTATTTGGCCAAAACCCACCAATCCCAAAGTGCGTCCACTTAATTGTTGGCCGTTTCCGGCGCGGCTCCAGTTCCCTGTGCGTAAATCCCGGTCATAGGATGCAATGCGCCTGGCGGCCGCCAGCATAAGCCCTAATGCCAGTTCGGCAACCGATTGTGAGTTTGTTCCCGGCGTCACGAGGACGGGAATATTACGTTCCGTCGCCGCATCGACATCAATGTTACTTACGCCTACGCCATGTTTGGTGATGACTTTTAGCGTTGGGCAAGCACGGATAGCTTCGCCCGTTAGCGTCATCGTGCGTGAAATGACGGCATCAACAGGCTCAGTGGATAAAATCGACAGGATCGCCTGCGGATCTGTTGAATCATTTACATAGATTATTTTACAGTCAGCATCTATTAGTTTTTTAACACCCTTCGGCGCCAGTTTTGGTGCCGTCATTAATACGGTAAAACGCATCCTCTTCTCCTTGCCATAGTCGGGATGGGAGATTTTTACCCCAGGACAAGGCGACGCAACAGGCAATAATATTGATAGCGGCAATAACTTTTCGTTAAATAGCGTAAAAACAAAATGCGCTTATAAACATAATAAAATACAGTTGGTTGCATTAATTCATTAGGATGTCATTACGTAATAATTCGGAACTGACAGGCGGCATGGTTCACACATTTCGCCGTATTTTCTTACTTTTTATGCAAGAGAAAACGTCATCTTTTTGCTGTCAGGTCAAAAAATAATGGCGCGTCATTCTCTACCATGCTGTGACGCTAATACCGGGCGGATGGGAAAAGGTGCTGTAGAGTCATGAATCTCAATATTCGCGATTTGACGTTTTTTTATGTTATTGCAGAAGTGGGTAGCCTCGCTCAAGCCTCAGAACGCCTTGGGCGCTCGCAACCTGCGCTGTCAAAATGCATCCAGCGTCTGGAAGAGGAAGTGGGTACACAATTATTGACCCGCAGCGGGCACGGTATAACGCTTACCGCCGCGGGCGAGTTAATGCGCGAACGGGCCAGAAAGCTCTGTTTTTTTATGGAGCAAACGGAACAGGACCTCGAAAACTATGTTCGCGGGGTGTCAGGGAAAATACGTATAGGCTGTGTACCGACTGTTGCTGAATATCTCATACCTAAACTGTGTCAGGCTTTTCTGACAGAAAACCCCCTCGCTATGCTCGAAATTGTTCCCGGAGTGAATAATTATCTTTGGGATAATCTGCAGAATTATCAGTTAGATATCATTATTGTTACTAAAACAATCAGCTATGAAAACGCCATTATCTACCCGATAATGGAGGATGCTGTGGTTTTAGTCGGCAGCTGCGAGCATCCTATTTTTACAAAAGAGTTGAAGTCAATTACGCCTCAAGATCTTGTCGAATACAAATGGTTGTTATCGGGGAAAAATACGGCCTCCCGACGCTGGATCGATCAGTTTTTTATTAGCCGGGGGCTTCCGCCACCGCGAGCCCAGATAGAAACATCATCGTTTCATCTTATGCCCAAAATCCTTGCGGCAAATAAAGAATTACTGGGCTTCATACCCCGGCGTAATTTGACCAAGGGCGGCGTGGTATATAAACAATTGAAGGAAATCCCGCTGGAAGGAACAGCAAATTCCCGTCATTTTATTCTTGGTCGACTCAAGGATCGCAGCCCCTCTCCCATCACAGAACGACTTATCAGGATGATCCGCGAACAGGGGCAAGACATGTTTTAAGCGTTCATCGCGTCAAATAATTCTGTTATTTTTCAGTACAGTACGCAGCCGCGGGATTTGACAAACCGCGTCCGCGATGGCGCTGATATTGGGCGTATTGTCCTGGAACCAGTCATGTCCAGGCCCCCAGGTGCGCAGAACGGCAATATAAACATCCAGCAACGTGAGCTGATCGCCAAACGCGTACGGTTCGGCGCTTAGCTGGTCATTCAGCCACATATAAAGCGATTTACGGTACTCAATACAGCCCTTTTTCAACTGCGCCGGGGTATCAGGAGTCCAGCGTTCGGGATAGTCAGCATACGTGAACGTGGGATAGACATTTGCCACCAGCCATATCAGCAGGCGCTGAAATTGCTGACGTTCTACATGTCCGACAGGCGGCGCCAGTTCGGGCCTGCTGTCCAGAATCATCAGCGCAATAGCCGCCGTTTCCGTCATCACATTGCCATTTTCCAGTATCAGTGTGGGCACCTGACACAGCGGATTCATTGTTTTTAGCAACGCCCGCGACGGCCCGTCGCTGTCAAAGCCGTCCACATTAATAAACGTGTAAGGGATCTCCGCCAGTGTAAGCATCACTTCACTGATGGCCGATCCCCAGCCCGGTACCCCATAGACTTTAATCATGCTGCAACCCTCAATGTTAAAACCCTAAGTGTAGAGCAGCATTCGACAATCTATGCAGCCTGGATTATTACTCTCATAATAACAATGTCGGAGACCACAACCGTCATAACGGATACGGGAGAGAATAAGAGATGCGTTCGAGTATGTTTGAATATATGAGCATTTTTGTGCAGGTTGTCGAACAAGGTGGTTTTGCCAAAGCCGCTGATGTGTTGCACCTGCACCGCCCCGCGGTGACGAAAGCAATTCAGCATCTTGAGGACGATCTGGGGACGAAACTCCTAAACCGCACGACGCGGAAGGTTACCCTGACCGAAGAAGGTGACGTATTTTACCGACGGACCAAAGCACTGCTGGGTGACGTGGATGACATCATGGCCTCTTTCTCACCAACACGGCCTCCGCGTGGAAAGCTCAGGATCAACGCGCCACTGTCGTTGGCTCACTCGATTATAGTCCCCGCGCTAAGCGACTTTCAGTCTCGCTATCCGGACGTTGAGATTGTTCTCACCTCCACTGACCGCAAAATTGATCTGCTTGCGGAGGGGATCGACTGCATGATCCGCATTGGCGAATTGCAGGACTCCTCGCTAATATCCCGACGACTTGGCGAGGTAAAAATGGTGACCTGTGCGTCCGCAGATTATCTGGCTACACGGGGCATCCCACAGACACCGGATGATTTAGCTCAGCATCAGGCACTCAACTTCTTTAGCGAACGTCATCGTGACGCGCTGGAGTGGTCCTTCATCAACGATGGGAAAACGGTATCTGTCGTGCCAGCAAGCAGAATGTGCGTAGACAACTCCGACATTCTGCTAACCGGTTGTTTATCTGGACTGGGGATCATACACGGCGTTCACGCCGTACTGGCACCCTACCTCCAGTCGGGACAACTGATTGAGGTGCTGCGTGACTATGCGGGAGAAGCTAAACCGGTGTCTGTTCTCTACCCGGACAGGCGCTATTTGGCCCCGCGCGTGCGGGTTTTTATTGACTGGCTGAGTCAGCTTTTCGTACAGCAAAAACCACGACTTCAGGGATTATTACAATTTGAGTAATAGTGAAGTTCCGTAATGGCGGTTTTTTACCCCCACCAGAACCGATACATTGTGCGGACTCAAGTCAGAACAATTTACCGAGGTCCGTTATGTCTAAAGTTGTGGTTTTCAATCAAATAGGTGGCGCTGATGTGCTGAATATTCAGGATATTCAGACCCCGGCACCGCTTGCAAACGATGTTCAGATCCGCGTTCGTGCAATAGGTATTAATCGGGCGGAAATTATGTACCGTACCGGTCAGTATATTTACCAACCCAATTTTCCTGCTCGCCTGGGCTATGAAGCCTCCGGCATTGTTGAAGCCGTCGGTGACAATGTGCACGAATTCGCACCAGGCGATCGCGTGAGCGTCATTCCGGCATTCAGCTTTCATCAGTACGGTATGTATGGCGAAATCGTCAATGCGCCTGCTCATGCGGTCGTCAAACATCCGGAAAACCTGAGCTTTGCCGAGGCCGCCGCCAGCTGGATGATGTATGTGACTGCTTTTGGCGCGCTGGTGGAGTATGCCAATATCGGGCCAGGCGATAACGTGCTGATCAATGCCGCGTCCAGCAGTGTTGGTCTGGCCGCAATTCAGATCGCCAACATGGTAGGTGCAACACCTATTGCGATGACGCGAACCCATGAGAAACGCGACGCCCTGTTGCAACTGGGTGCCGCTGAGGTCATTGCCAGTCAGGAGCAGGACCTGGTCGCAGAAATTAACCGTATAACCGATGGTAAAGGTACCCGCGTGGTCTTCGATCCGGTCGGCGGCCCCGGTGTGGCGAAAATAGCTCAGGTAATGCCTGCCGGAGGGTTATTTTTCCAGTACGGTTCGCTGGATGGTCGCGATTTGTCGATCCCGGTGATTGAGATCCTTGGCCGCCATTTGACCTTCCGCGGCTATGAGCTTTTTGAAATCACCACCGATGCTGAAAAACTGGCACGAGCTAAACATTTCATCCTTGAAGGATTGCAATCGGGGCAACTCAAGCCACTGATTGATAAAACCTTTGCGTTTGATGACATCGTTGAGGCACACCAGTACATGGAAGCCAACGGTCAGGTAGGCAAAATCGTCGTTACCCTGTAATCGCTGTGCGGCACAATCCTGTGCCGCAACGCAATTCCACGTATTTACAGAACTTTCGACAAAAACTGCTGCGTGCGCGTGTGGCGCGGATGATTTAGCACCTAATATTGTACGTTAATGCTATTTTTAACCATCAAGAAATGAGAAAACTTCTCTCTGAGCGGGTTCTCGTATCTTGATGGGCTATGCTGAGAGCGCCTCTCAAACGATCTTAAGAAGATCCTTCTGAATCTTTGACCGTAATAGTATAGGTTTTATCGAATTCACTAGATTTTTGAAACATTGCCACATTGAAAAATCCAGATACTTTAACTTTAATCACTCCTTTTTTTGTCGGTACTCCTCTGATTTGTATGCAATTATTATCATATTTGTCATTGTTGCAATGGGCTAAGTATAGCCCTGTATCACTAGGTGATATATTCCCAACAAATTCCCTATCGCCATGAGAATTTGTCAGTGTGGCAACATTCCCACCCAAAATATTTATCTGAGCATAGTAAGGTGCACCAACTAATGCATCATAAAGCTCATTTTTTTCTGGAGCAAATTCGGCGCGTAACGTGCACCCTGATAAAATGAATATGGAAAAAACACCCAATGACAATCTCATGTTATTTCAATGGCTTAAAAACCATTCCTCCAAAAAACCTAGAAACAAAAAACGAAGCATCTTTTTTATGTTTTATTTGATCGTAAACGTTACCCCATGAAAATAAATCCAAATGCATATATCCGCTGGAATCCTGTGTAGCAGGCCCATCCCAAACAATCCAGTGTGTTGGTACCGTTAAATTCGAATCGCTTCGTTTTAAAAGCCCATCATTAATCAATGTGACAACTCTATAACCCTTTTGGGCATATTCATTTAGATCTCGGATTCCCTGGATACCTGCCTGAACAGGGCCAACATTGCTAAATACTTTTTCATAACCAGCCTTTTCGAACCACTCTGTCAGCGTTTGCCACATAGTGATCCCTGCCACTGGAGAATCGAGAGTATCAAAACTCAACACAGTGTTCTCTGAATCGCTAAGCCCAGCCAATGTCATCCAGTCAAGCCCTAATATCCTGGGTTTCCCGTCACTTGTATAAAATGTACCGGAAGGATGTTTACATCCTTCCCCTGGAGAAATAGTCAGCGTACCTATTTTAGTCTTTCCATATCCCCACAATTCCCTGGCGGCCTGTGCATATACATCAGGACGGTCCATTTGAATACAATAAAAAAAAGCGGCTGGCCCGCAAGTACTTGCGGAATTTTGATCTGGAAAAGCATCTGGATAATGAATATACCTTTTGTTTATTTGTTGCTCGATTATATTTCTTTCAAAAGGATCTATGGGATTACCAACAGGATATTTTCTCGCAATAAATGGGCGTTCCGGGATAGTGATCTTAATATGTTTTGTTTCTCCCCCCTGACTCTCAGGCTTCATTGTCCCTTTTGACTCAAAATAACAGGGGTTCTCCCGCTTCACCGGAGACCATGCTTTGCCTGACGCAAATTCTTCCAGTGTATACATTTTAGTGAACGGGACAGACGTTACACAGTGCGTATGCAACATGGTTTTTCGGTAAAGTTTCATTTCCATAATATAAATTGTCGAGAGTGACTCATTTATATTTCCGGTCATGTGACTCTGTGTTTCGTAGTTACCCAGAAACCCCTGTTGCTTCACATCCACCAAGGAGTATTTCCTCCTGCTGGAGTCCATGCGATAAATGCACAGGTCATACAGTAAAGAATCAACCGGAACATTAGAGTTAATACGGGTACTGAGATGGTAAACAGCCATAATTAATCCATTATTATGTGCAGGTTAATATTTTCAGCGGATTCAGCATAATGCCACTCTGTCATCCCTTGGCTATCTGTATTCCCCGTTTCTGTATGGCCGTCCGGGAGTATGAGAACATACCGGCAATCCACCATCAGTCTGCCGTCATCATCTCTACACTTAAAACGAATACAGTTTCTGCTGCTGACATCCTGTGAGTTTTGCATCATTATCGATAATTGACTAGTGTCGCGGGTGGTTAAAGTACCCGCTCCACTGCTAGTATATTGTGTGGCTGAACCAAAAACATAGTGATTGGAGCAGCCACACAACACCCTGTCGCCAGTAGCTACATATGCTTTACCATTTTCCATCCAGTCCACTGCAGAAGCGAAAATTGGAAAATGTCCATTACATTTTCGACAAATTGCCCTGTCACCGGTTTGGGCAATAGCTCTATCACCTTCATACCAGGATGCAGAAGCAGTAATAATTTCTCCAAAACTTGTTTTATCGCCGAGACAGGCCAATGCTCTTACCATTTTCAATTCCTTAGTTAAAAAGTGTCCATACTCAATGGCATGATACATAACACATAATTTAAGCAAAGTTTTACTATGCTTTCTCACAACTTCACTAAGGGTGATATATTCCAGGCCCAAGTCATTATTCACCTGATAATAAAGTAATTTTTTGATAATTAGTCACTAAGCGTGTTACTCAAAAGGAAGACTAATTTAGGATTAACGAACGTTCATATTTTCTTTATAATTTCACTCTTTGGACGCAGTCTCAAAGAACTTTCGACAAAAACTGCTGCGTGCGCGTGTGGCGTGGATGATTTAGCACCTGTTCGCTGCTACCCTGCTCGACAATTTTGCCGTCAACCATAAACACCACCTGATCGGCCACTTCCCGGGCAAACCCGATTTCATGCGTCACCACAACCAGCGTGGTTCCCGACTGTGCCAGCGACTTAATCACGTCCAGCACTTCGCCCACCAGTTCAGGATCGAGTGCGGACGTCGGCTCATCAAATAGCATCACGCGCGGATTTAACGCCAGCGCGCGGGCAATGGCGATACGTTGCTGCTGGCCCCCGGATAAATGCCGCGACCAGGCATCGGCTTTTTGCCGCAGTCCGACAGCATCCAGCAAGGTAAATGCTCGCTCAATAGCCTCTTTGCGCGAAGCCAGTCCGTGTGCAACAGGCGCTTCAATCAGGTTTTCCAGCACCGTTAAATGCGGGAACAGGTTAAAGTTCTGAAATACGTAGCCCACATTGATGCGCTGGCGCAGGATTTCCGCCTCTTTCAGCTCATACAACCGGTCTCCCTGAAGGCGATAACCAATATAATCACCGTCAATCTGAATAAACCCCTCATCGACACGCTCCAGATGATTAATCGCCCGCAGTAGGGTTGATTTACCTGAACCGGAAGGCCCGAGAATAACCGTGACCGTACCGGGTGGGATCTCCAGCGATACGTTATCCAGCGCCTTATGGCGACCAAAATATTTGCTGACGCCGGTAATGGAAATATGACCTTCAGGCGAGTGGGACATGGATAGCCTCCTGCTGTGGAACCTGGCGGCGACGTTTAGCCGTGCGACTCACCCTGGCGGTGTTAATAGCGGATCGTCTTTCACTGCGTGCCAGCGCGCGTTCAACCAGATGCTGAATTAATGACAAAACGCTGGTGATCACCAGATACCATACGGCGCCAACCATCAGCAGCGGAATCACTTCCTGGGTGCGGTTGTAGATCATCTGGATGGTGTAGAACAGTTCCGGCATGGCCAGCACATAAACCATCGCCGTTCCTTTTGCCAGGCTGATAATTTCGTTGAATCCGGCGGGCAAAATAGTGCGCAACGCCTGTGGCAGGATAATACGCAGCGTGCGGCGCCAGGCAGGTAATCCCAGGGCGGCGGCTGCCTCATACTGACCATGATCAACCCCAAGAAACCCGCCGCGAATAATCTCAGCGGTATAAGCACTTTGCACCAGCGTCAGGCCAACAACCGCAGTGGAAAACTGTCCGAGGACATTGATAGTCTCAAAGCTGCCCCACTGGAGAGCAGTGAACGGTATGCCGATCGCCAGCGTGTCGTACAAATAGGAGAAGTTGTACAAAATGATCATCACCACAATCAGCGGGAGTGAGCGAAACAACCAGATGTATCCCCACGCCAGGCTGTTTAGTAGCCAGGATGATGAGAGTCTGGCCAGCGCCAGCAACCCGCCAAATACCACGCTCAGTAATGTCCCAATGAGCGTCAACAACAGCGTTTGCCCAAGTCCAGACAAGATAACCGGGTCGAAGAACCAGCGAGCAAACACGCCCCATTCCCAGCGCGGATTAAACGCGACAGACTGAATAATCGCCGCCAGCACAAACAGGGCAATAATCGCCCCTACGGTACGCATCGGGTAACGTGCCGGGACGACTTTGATGGTTGCAGTCGTTTTCATCTTCTCTCCTCAGGCAATTTTGGCCTGACCTGCGATAGTCAACAGTTTGGTGAAGCGTAGCCGTCCATCAAAGGGCAGCTGGCTGTACTCTTCTGGATTACGTGTGGTATCAAACTGAGGATCGTATCCCTGACTCAAATAAAGCCGGACGGCCTCTGGCTGGCGAAAGCCCGTGGTCAGATAGATACGGCTATAGCCCGCCAGTAATGCCCGGCGCTCCAGCTCCTGCACCACATGCGCTGCCAGCCCCTGCTTACGCAGGCTGCTTTTAGTCCAGATACGCTTAATTTCAGCGGTGTCTTTGTCATAGGGTTTGTAAGCCCCGGTGGCGATAATTTCACCGTCGCGCTCCAGCACCACAAAGATCCCCTGTGGGGCCAGATACCATTCGGTTAGCTCTACTTCAGCATCACGAGAAAAATAATCGCCATAGCGGGCGGCATATTCACCAAACAGGCCGTTGAGGATCGGCTGTAGCTCAATGGCTTCGGGCGAGACAACGCGGAATTGATCGCTCACATTGACCTCCTTAGTCGCCTAAACCGGCCGGATTAACTTCAGATTGCGGGATACGTTCCACCCCTTCCCCCCAGCGGTTCAGCACTTTGTCATAGTCGCCATTGCCGATCACACCGTTGAGGGCAGTTTGCACCGGCAGCACCAGGCCACTGTCTTTTTTCAGCGTAACGGCAATATGTGCGGCTTTCGGCCATCCGCCATCGACGCTGCCCACCAATTGCGTTTTACCATTGAGCGCCGCTTTCCAGGCCCCAATGACATTCGGACCAAAGTAAGCATCCGCACGACCTGACTGTAGAGCCAGCGTCTGAGCAGCATCATCTTTGGTATACACTGGCGTAAACGGTTTTAATCCTTTCTTCAAATTCTCTTCGTTCCACGCCAACAGAATGGCTTCCTGGTTCGTCCCTGAGCCGACGATAATGCGCAGCCCGGCAATATCTTCCGCCTGTTCAATTTTCGTCAGCGTGCTGCCGGTTTTGACATAAAAACCCAGGGAGTCCTTACGATAGGTGGCGAAGTCGAACTTCTCTTTGCGCGCTTTGGTCACGGTAATATTGCTGATCGCAGCATCGTATTTCCCGGACGCCACGCCCAGTGGCCAGTCTTCCCATGACGTGGGGACGACATTCAGCTCCAGCCCCAGACTATCGGCAACCAGGCGGGCAATATCGGCCTCACTGCCGATAAGTGTTTTATTATCATCGGCAAATACAGTCAGCGGCGGCTGGCTCAGTCCGGCGATAGCGACCGTAAATTTACCCGGCACAGCCAGGCGCAGATTAGCGGGTAACTGCGCAATCGCCTGTGGGTTTTTAACCGTGTGAATCGGTATTTTATTGGCTTCCAGGCTCACGCCGGTACCGTTGATGGTGACGTCATTTGCCCAGACAGTCGCGCTGAAAGCCAGTGACAGCGCAAGAAGTCGTGATTTTTTCTGCATAGCGTTTTTCTCTTATTGTGTGAATTGATTTGCAGGTGTTGCCAGCCCCAGGCTTGCGCGCAGCGTCGTGCTGGGATAGTCGTGGCGAAATAAACCGCGCGCCTGAAGCACGGGAATAACCTGGTCGACAAACCGTGGGAAGGTATCTGGCGTTCCCCCCTGAATGATGAAACCGTCGGCGGCTTTCTCCTCGAACCACTGCTGCAGCCCATCAGCCACCTGCGCCGGCGTTCCGCTAAAACGTGGACGTGGACTGGCAGCTTCCAGCGCCACCTGACGCAGGGTTAATCCCCGCTCCCGCGCATTGCGCTTGATCTCGTCAGTGGTACTACGAAAACTGTTTTCCCCGAGGGTGCCAAGATCCGGGAACGGTGCGTCCAGCGGGTACTGGCTAAAATCGTGATGTTCAAAATAGCGTCCCAGGTAATTCAGCGCGTCGGTGATCGACACCAGTGCTGCGGTCGCCTGATACTGTTGCTCTACGTCAGCGTCACTGTCGCCAACAATAATGCTGACACCCTGGAAAATATGCAGTTCATCGGCATGACGTCCGACAGCTTCAAGCTGACTTTTTACATCCTGATAAAATGCTTTGGCTTCAGACAGCGATTCCTGATGGGTGAAAACAGCGTCCGCATGCTGCGCCGCCAATTTTTTCCCATCGTCTGACGCGCCTGCCTGAAATATAATCGGACGGCCTTGTGGGGTCCGGCCAATATTTAGTGGTCCTGCTACCTGGAAATAATCACCATGGTGATTCAGGGTGTGTAATTTATGCGGATGAAAGAACTCGCCACTTGTTTTATTGCGGACAAACGCATCGTCTTCCCAGGAATCCCACAGACCTTTTACTACCTGTATATATTCAGCGGCAATGCGATAACGTTGAGCATGCTCAGGATGCTGGGCACGGGAATAGTTTTTAGCCGAACCTTCCAGTGGGGATGTCACCACATTCCATCCGGCCCTGCCCTGGCTAAGATGGTCCAGGCTGGCAAACTGTCGCGCGGTAGTAAACGGCTCGCTATAGGAGGTAGAAACCGTGCCCACCAGGCCAAGATGACGGGTGACGCTTGCCAGCGCAGATAATACCGTCAGCGGCTCAAAACGATTTAAAAAATGTGGAATAGATTTTTCATTAATATACAGTCCGTCAGCGACAAAAATAAAATCCAGCTTCCCTTTCTCCGCAATATGCGCAATCTCTTTTACAAAATCAAAATTAATACTGGCATCAGCACGCGCTGCCGGATGACGCCATGCTGACATATTCCCGGAGGCACCATGCAAAATAGTGCCCAGGCGTAGTTGCCGATTTTCAGCCATAGTAACCCCTACCCAACAGATAAATTAAAGGTGTGCGAATGCCGTTTTTGCTAAATGTGCAAAGTAGTGTGCGGCAGGTTCAATTAACCGTTCATCCGGATTAAACCCCGGATGATGTAATCCGTATTCACTGGCACTACCGATGCTAACAAACGCCCCAGGCGTATTTTGCAAATAAACGGCAAAATCCTCCCCGCCCATATGCAGGTCGGCATGATGCGTCGTGTAACCGGATTGTCTGGCTACGTTGGTCGCAATATCGGCCCAGTGCGCGTCATTGACCAGGGCCGTGGGCCCCGCGTGCCAGATAACATCAATCTGTGCGCCAAAGGCGTGGGCAAACCCAGCGGCAATATCACTGACCCGTGATTTGACCTGTTGTTGCACCTCTGCTCGATGTGTCCGGAGCGTCCCTTCCAGCTCAACGGATTCCGGTAGTACGTTCCATGTATTTCCCCCCTGAATTCGGGTGACGCTAAGCACCACCGAATCCAGCGTATTGACCTCACGGCTGGCGACGCTTTGTAATACCGTCACCAGTTGACTGGCGAGCAGGATGGCATCTTTTCCCTCGTGTGGACGCGCCGCATGCGCGCCTTTTCCGGTAATACGCAGCACAAAGCGATCCACATTGGCGTAAAACGCCCCTCCTCGGGTGGCAAAATCGCCTACCGCCAACCCGGGCTCGTTGTGCATGCCAAAGATCGCGGCCACATTTTGCAGGGCTCCGGCACGGATCAGCGTTTTAGCGCCACCAAAACTTTCTTCTGCCGGCTGAAACAAAATACGCACGCGTCCCGGTAGTGTGTTTTCCTCCTGCTTAAGCAACAGTGCAGCACCGAGCATCACGCTGGTGTGAATATCATGTCCGCAGGCATGCATCACCCCCGGCGTGACGGAGCGAAACGGCACATCGGTATTTTCTTCGATCGGTAAAGCATCGATATCCGCCCGCAGAGCGATGACATCGTCTCCCTGACCAATTTCGGCAACGACACCCGTTTTCAGATTGAACGGCAATAGCGTGACATCTGCAGCATGCAACCAGTCACGAATACGCGCGGTTGTCGCCACTTCCTGGAGGGACAGCTCCGGGTGCTGATGTAGCTCGCGACGCCAGTCGATAAGCTGTGAGGCTAATGACATCAGACAACCTCCATCGTGCTGTGGGCCTGTGCCAACAGGCGTAACGATGTCAGGCGCGCCTGACCTTCGGCCACCGGCGTATCGATAATGAATTCATCAATACCGTATTGCACCTGCCATGAACGCAGTGTGGCCACCACCTCCTGAGCGCTCCCCTGCAGTAACGCCTGCTCACGCCGGGCAATTGTTCGTGGTGCGCTGCCCGCCTGCGCGGCGAAAGCCAGCGCCTGCTCTTCGCTGGCGACGGTGACGCGTTGTCCATCCTCCAACTCGACGCCCCAGATTTGTACATCTTTCGCCAGTTGCGCTGCCATATCGCTGCTGTCAGCCACAATAACCTGCACGGCGACAATCGTTGGCCGTGAACTGTTGGCCTGCCAGAAGCTCAGCACCTCATGCAGTAACGCTTTATCGCCGTTCAGGTGCGCCGCGAAAATAAAGTTCCAGTCGGACTGTGCCGCCAGGCGTGCACTTTCTACGCTCGCGCCCAGCACAAATCTTTGCGGCGGCGCTGGCGGGAGCGGTGTCGGGAATACTGTCTGCCCGCTTTCTGTCCCGGTCAGCGTCAGCCAGGCGTTCAGTTGAGTAAGCTGGTCGGCAAAACTGCCTTTTTCTTCCTGATGCAGACCCACCTGCAGTGCCTGCGTTGACAGCGGTAAACCGCCGGGCGCTTTCCCAACCCCAAGATCGACACGTCCCGGCGCCAGTGAGGCCAGAAGATTAAAGTTTTCCGCTACCTTGTAGGGACTATAGTGTTGCAGCATGACGCCACCGGAACCCACGCGAATGCGCTGGGTTTGTCCCAGTATCCAGGCGATCACCAGTTCCGGTGAGGGGCTGGCAAGTTGCGGCGTATTGTGATGCTCAGCTATCCAAAAGCGATGATATCCCCACTCTTCTGCACGTTGTGCCAGGCGCAGCGTGCGGGCCAGCGCGGTTGCGGCAGTTTCACCTTCCCCGATGGGGCTTTTATCCAGAATACTCAGGCGGTATGACATGTTGCAGGCCTATATTTGTTAACATGTCAGTATTATTAAATTATCAAATAACCATATGGAAACATTTAATTCACATTTACTCAGCTAAAAAACAGATAACCAACCACGCAGCGATCAGGGATAACGTTCATCCCAACAGGAGTCAAACTTCCGGTTTTGAACGCGCCACTATGCAGAAAAAATGGCTTGTATTTGCATACTACAAAATATAATAGGTTTTTTATTGATACTGGAAAGGCGGCAACATCCTTTTTCGTTTGATTTATTTTTACATGCGTGTTCAGTGTTGAATTTAATTTAAGTCAGACTAAACACCTGTTTGTGTTATGCGCTTGTATTGATTGTTTCATTTTTATGAAAGAGACATGGGTTCCGCGCATTAATTTTTTTATTTTAAATACTTTCACAGAACTGATGATTAGTAGAGAATGCAGCGTTTCTTATTAAAATGGTTTAAAACAGCTTTTTAATATCCCCTGGAATTATTACGGGGATCTTTGTATGAATTATACATACCATCATGGGGCCTTTATGAAAAGTAACATGCCCGTTACACAAATTGAGCACACACTTAACGGTAAAGCGACGCTGCTATCGACGACAGATAAGGAGAGTCATATTACCTATGCAAACTCCGCGTTTATCGATGCCAGTGGTTTTAACGAAAGTCAATTAATGGGTGAACCGCATAATATTATTCGCCATCCAGATATGCCGCCAGCCGCGTTTGCTGACATGTGGTACACGTTGCAGCAGGGTGACAGCTGGACGGGAATGGTGAAAAACCGGCGTCAAAACGGTGACCACTACTGGGTACGCGCCAACGTCACGCCCGTTTGGCACAATGAAAAGTTAACGGGTTACATCTCAGTGCGTACTGTTCCTTCGCGAGACGAAATATCTCAGAGTGCGCAGCTGTATGAAAAAATAAATAATCAACAACTTAGCGGGTTCCGTCTTTTTAAGGGTATTATCATTCGCCGTGGCATATTGGCATGGACTTCAATGTTTAAATGGTTGAGCATTAGTCAACGCGTCAATTATGCCTTGGGAGTCGTTGCCCTGCTCTCTTTGTTATTAATCTTCGCTCCTGTAAATCACTTTATTCAATCCGGCGGGTTACTGGCGTTATTTCTGTTATTTGCTATTTACCTTAAGTGTCAAATTTGTCAGCCAGTTAATACACTATTGACTCAAATGAAGAAAGTCGTATCCGGACGAAAACCCGATAACTGCCATTTAAATCGCGTAGATGAAATCGGCATGTTAATGCGACTGGTTAATCAATCCGGACTTAATCTAAATTCACTGGTTGATGACGTCAGTACGCAAATATCCGGAATCCGGGCCATCAGCCAACGCGTCTCTAAAGAAGGTATCGCGCTGCATACACGTTCTGAAGAAACATCCGCAGACCTTCAGCAAACCGCTGCCGCCATTGAAGAAATTGGTAGCGCAGTGCAGCAAACTGCAGAAACGGCGGCTCACACCATGACGATGGCCGATCAAACCAGCACCAATGCCGCTGAAGGCGGCGATATTATGAAACAAACTATCGCCATGATGCAGGCGATCTCTCGTGATAATGGTCAGATTGTCGACATCATTGGCGTAATTGATAGCATCGCCTTCCAGACAAATATTCTGGCGCTCAACGCGGCTGTTGAAGCGGCGCGAGCCGGAGAGTCCGGGCGCGGTTTTGCCGTCGTGGCCGCGGAGGTGCGCAATCTTGCGCAACACTCTGCATCAGCGGCAAAAGAGATCAAACAGCTTATCGAGAAGAACGTCGCTAACGTCAATACCGGCGTAAAAATGGTTGAACAGACAGAAACGCATCTCACCGGGATGATCAGCGATGTGTTACAGATGTCGATGATGATTAAAGACATTAGTCTGGCAACGCGGGAGCAAACCCAGGCGCTGGATCTGATTAATGATTCCATTTCGCGTGTTGGGACCATGACGCACAATAATGCCGAGATGGTGGAGCGTGTCACTGACGCGACTGCCGATTTAACGCAACGCTCATCGCGATTGCAGCAGGCCGTACAGGTCTTTGGCGTGTCGGCGTAAAGCAAACAGCGCTCATTCTGCTGACGATCAGGATGAGCGCATTCCTTCACATTGCCCACCTCATCTATTTTTTACTGAATCGAGTCCACATCCCGTCAATTCAGGCTACAGAAAAAAACCACTTCCCCGTGTCCAGGCTTTGCTTCACTTATCAATTGAATGTAGGATGCTCGGCCGACACTTTTCCCGCGGTAACACAATGAAGGGTAACGCTGTTTTCGCCGCAACTACTGCGGCAAAAAGGATTTTGTAAATTAGTCAGGTTAACAGGAAACGTAATGAACACACACAACACGCAAGCCGCGGAACAACACGCGGCGAAACGACGCTGGTTGAATGCTCACGAAGAGGGGTATCACAAAGCGATGGGGAACCGGCAGGTACAAATGATCGCCATTGGCGGTGCTATTGGTACCGGGTTATTTTTAGGGGCTGGCGCACGTTTACAAATGGCCGGACCCGCTTTAGCACTGGTCTATCTGGTCTGCGGTATTTTTTCATTCTTCATTCTGCGGGCACTCGGTGAACTGGTTTTACACCGCCCTTCCAGCGGCAGCTTTGTCTCTTATGCCCGCGAATTTTTAGGTGAGAAAGCGGCCTATGTGGCTGGCTGGATGTACTTCATCAACTGGGCGATGACCGGAATCGTGGATATCACGGCCGTGGCCTTGTATATGCACTACTGGGACGCATTTGGTGATGTACCGCAATGGGTGTTTGCCCTCGGCGCATTGGCCATTGTCGGCACCATGAACATGATCGGCGTAAAGTGGTTTGCGGAGATGGAGTTCTGGTTTGCCCTGGTCAAAGTGCTGGCTATCGTTATCTTCCTGGTCGTCGGAACTGTTTTTTTGGGCACGGGAAAACCGCTGGATGGTAACGCCACGGGCTTTCATTTGATCACCGATAACGGTGGTTTTTTCCCGCATGGCCTGCTGCCAGCGCTGGTACTGGTCCAGGGTGTCGTCTTTGCATTTGCCTCTATTGAACTGGTAGGCACTGCGGCTGGCGAGTGCAAAGATCCACAAACGATGGTGCCAAAAGCGATTAACAGCGTTATCTGGCGAATTGGCCTGTTCTATGTAGGTTCAGTGGTGTTGCTGGTCATGCTGTTGCCGTGGAATGCCTATCAGGCAGGTCAAAGCCCGTTTGTTACCTTCTTTTCCAAACTCGGCGTTCACTATATTGGCAGTATTATGAATATCGTGGTGCTTACCGCCGCGCTTTCCAGCCTCAACTCGGGGTTGTACTGCACCGGTCGTATTTTGCGCTCAATGTCGATGGGCGGTTCCGCGCCAAGATTTATGGCCAAGATGAGCCGTCAACACGTACCTTATGCCGGGATACTGGCCACGCTTGTCGTGTACGTCGTCGGAGTTTTTCTCAACTATCTGGTGCCTTCGCAGGTGTTCGAGATCGTGCTTAACTTTGCCTCGCTGGGCATCATTGCATCGTGGGCATTCATTATGGTGTGCCAGATGCGTCTGCGTCGGGCCATTAAAGATGGCAAAGCAGCAGACGTTCACTTCAAACTGCCTGGTGCGCCGTTTACGTCCTGGTTAACACTGTTGTTTTTACTGGCGGTGCTGGTGTTAATGGCGTTTGACTATCCGAATGGGACCTACACTATCGCCTCATTACCGCTGATTGCCATTCTGCTGGTCGCTGGCTGGTTTGGGGTACGTAAACGCGTTGCGGAAATCCATCGTACCGCGCCGTAACGCTTTAAGGTAGGTCAGATTTCTGACCTACCCATTTGAGCGACTTAGTTTGCTTCAATTAGCTGAGCAACATCATTGCTGTTAATTTCCCGCGCATTCCCATCCTGATCGGTATAGCTGGTCATTCCCGTGTCTTTATCCAGTTTTGGTTTGCCCTGGGTGGTAATAGTTTGTCCGCTTTTCGTCGTCATGACGTAATCGGTGGTACAGCCAGCCAGCGTAAACAGCATTACGCCCGCACAAAGACAGATTAATGGCTTTTTCATGGTATTCCCGTGTTATTCAGTTAGCCGTTGAGGGCGTAGTGTAAGTCGCTGAAGTTTGTCAGGCTACCGATGGGGTGTAACGAGGCGTATCGTGGCGTATAGAGAAATGACTGGAGGGGTTGCCCCCTCCGAAGAATTACAGGGTGATACGAATAACATCGTCCGGTTGAGTCGCTTCCTGCTCGCGTGTGGATTTCTGTTTCACACTCACGTACAGGGTTTTGCCATCGGCAGAGAGCGCCAGGCTGTTTGGGAACGTCGGGGTATCGAAGGTTTTAACCACTTTATAGCTTTTCGCATCGATCACGCTGACTTTACCGGCCTGACGGTGGGTTACATAGGCTTCATTGCGTGTCGGGTTGAACAGTACGGCCAGAGATTCCGGTGCGGCAACTTTTGCCAGCACGTTACCGTTACGGGTGTCGATAACCAGCACTTCCGCCGCTTTGGAGTCAGTGACAAACGCACGATGACCGGCCGTATCCAGGCTCAGGTTAATGAAGAAGTGCTCTTTGCCATCGTCCAGCAGTTTTTTACGGCTGAGAATTTTGTTGGTGGCGGTATCGATGGTAATGAATTCGCCATCGGCATTGGCGGTATACAGGCGTTTAGCCTTGCTGTCGACAGCCAGTGCGGTGCTCATTTTACCGGTATTTTGAATCGTGTCCTGAAGTTTGACCGTCTCACCGTCCACGACCCAAATCACGCTCTCCTTACCAATTCCGCTGATGTATACCTTGTTGGTGGCGTCATCGGCGACCAGTTCACGAGGCTGCAGCGGACGGACGTCTTCAGAACGTTTACGCGCATCCAGTACCAGGCGCCCTTTCACCTCACCGGTTTTCGCATCAATCGCCGTCACCGCGCTATTCACGGTATTACCAAACCACAGCGTTTGCGTCGCGTTATTGATGGTCGCGCCAAACGGTTTGAGATCGTTATGAATAACCTGAGTTACTTCAAGCGTCACCGGATCAAGACGGTAAACTATCCCACCTTTATCCAGCTTACGACTCTGCGAGGTGGCCAGCCACAGTGCGTTTTCCTGCTGGCTGTACGCCATTTCGTAGGCGCCTTTACCTACGCCTTTGCGCAGCAGTTCTTCCGCAGCCTGCGTGCTAAATGATGATGCAACGAGCAGTGAACCTAACAGTAAAGAACCACGCAGACGCGGTGAAAACAGATGACGTAAAGACATGACGACTCCCTTTGATAAATTCAGTTGTTACTGCTTCACATAGCTTCAATGAGCAAAATCATGGTTTTGCCTTTTTAAGAATGAGAATAGTAATCATTATTTATCGCAAAGTGGAGTGTTTATTCACTTTCGGTGAAAACCTTCTTATTTTCTCCATGAATACTCGCTTGTAGCGAAATCAATATTCAAACAGATTGGCTCTACAACGCTTGCCGGATGGCGGCGTAGGCGCCATCCGGCTGTTAGCGCCTTTAGCCTCTTCGTATCACTCTTCAGCAAGACGAATTACGACCTTGCCAAAGTTTTTACCGGTCAGCAGACCGATAAAGGTCTCCGGGGCATTTTCCAGACCCTCAGTGACCTGCTCGCGATAGTGGATCTTGCCTTCCTGAACCCAACGCCCCATTTCTCGCTGAAATTCATGAATGCGGTGACCATAATCCTGACCAATGATAAAGCCCTGCAAGCGGATACGTTTTTTCAGTAACGTGGCCATAAGCAGCGGTAAACGGTCTGGGCCCGCCGGCAGTGATGTGGCGTTATAACCGCTCACCAGACCACACAGCGGAATACGGGCGGAAGTGTTGAGTAACGGCAAAACGGCGTCAAAAACTTTACCGCCGACGTTTTCATAATAGATATCGATACCCTGCGGACAGGCTTGTGCCAGTTGGCGTGCGAAATCGGGGGCATGATGATCGAGGCAGATATCAAAGCCCAACACGTCGGTAGCATGGCGACATTTCTCTGCCCCACCTGCCACACCAACAACCCGACAGCCCTTCAGCTTGCCGATCTGACCCACGGTTGCGCCAACAGGTCCGGTTGCCGCAGCAACAACCAGTGTCTCACCGGCTTTGGGCTGGCCAATATCCAGCAGCCCCATATACGCCGTAAAACCCGGCATCCCCAGCAGACCAAGCGCCCAGGAAGGATGTTCAGGGTGATCGCCTAACTTTACCAAATCAGCACCATTAGAGATGGCGAAGTCCTGCCAGCCGCTATAGCTCAGCACCCATTCACCGGGTTTAAAATCCGAATGATTCGATGCCACGACCCGACTGACCGTGCCACCCACCATCACGGCACCAATCTCAACCGGGGGCGAATAAGACGGCTCGTCGCTCATACGTCCACGCATATAGGGATCGAGCGAGAGGTAGACGTTACGCAGTAGCACCTCTCCGTCACCGGGCGTCGCGATGGCCTCTTCTTCAAGACGGAAGTTACCGGGCACCGGTGCGCCATGCGGGCGTGACGCCAGAACCCAGCGACGATTGCGTTGCATTTGTTGACCCATTGATGTTCTCCTCAGCTTTTGGCATGAATCCATCAATAGTAGACGCGCTATCTCTGTGATGCTTTCACATTAATTGCCAGCGTGGTTTAACCGCACAACCAGATAAACGCAGGACTGCGCGGTTTCATTGATAAACCGACAGTCGTTTGGCGGCCCCAACTCCAGGCAGTCCCCGGCTTTCATTTCGTGGCGTGTATCACCTTCCACAAACACCAATTCCCCCTGCTGCAACCAGATAAGCTGTCGGGCCTGCACATAAGAAGAGGCGGGCATCGGAATATCACTGCCAGCCGGTAATTCGATTTGCACCAGATCGATAGGCAGATCGCTGCGCGGAGAAACGTGGCGGCGCAAATAGTGGCTTTGCGGATCGTGCCAGACCGGCTGGTCGGCGAAACGCAGCAGTTTACCCTCCTGCATTTCGGCCCGGGCAATCAGCGTTGACATGCTGATACCAAACGCACCGGAAAGCCGTCCCAGTAGCGTCGCCGTTGGACTGCTCTCTCCGCGTTCTATTTTATGGATCATCGCCCGCGACACCCCTGCACGTTCGGCAAGTTCCGTCAGCGACCAGCCGCGAGATTCCCGCTCAATGCGAATTCTTGCACTGATCCGTTGATTTATGCTGTCTTCAATAGTATTCATATTGTAATACTATAGTGAACAACCCCTGAGGTTCAACATGTCAATTCGATTTGCCAGCAAAGACGACTGCGCCGCCATCGCAGAAATCTACAATCACGCCGTACTGCATACGGCCGCTATCTGGAACGATCAAACGGTCGATGCCGAAAACCGCATCTCCTGGTATGAAGCTCGCCAACTGATGGGGTATCCGGTGCTGGTAAGTGAAGAGAATGGCGTCGTCACGGGGTACGCCTCTTTTGGCGACTGGCGCAACTTTGACGGTTTCCGTCATACCGTCGAACATTCAGTGTACGTGCACCCGGAACATCAGGGAAAAGGACTGGGTCGCAGGCTGCTCAGCAGACTCATTGAAGAAGCGCGCGCGTGTGGCAAGCATGTCATGGTGGCAGGAATTGAGTCGCAAAATCAGGCATCGCTCCACCTGCATAGCACGCTGGGCTTCAATATTACCGCGCAGATGCCCCAGGTCGGGACTAAATTTGGTCGTTGGCTGGATCTGACTTTTATGCAGCTGCAGTTAGATGATCGCAGCGAACCGGATGCGCGTGGATGAACCAGACGCTGACCCTCTCCTTTCTGATTGCCGCAGGTATTGGTCTGGTGGTGCAAAACACGTTGATGGTGCGCATTACCCAGACGTCTTCGACAATCCTTATTGCTATGCTGCTTAACTCACTGGTCGGGATCGTCCTGTTTGTCAGCATACTGTGGTTTAAACAAGGTGCGGCGGGGTTTGGCGAACTGGTTTCCAGCGTGCGCTGGTGGACATTGATCCCGGGTTTACTGGGATCGTTCTTTGTTTTCGCCAGTATCAGCGGATACCAAAACGTAGGCGCCACCACCACCATCGCGGTGCTGGTCGCCAGCCAGCTTATTGGCGGTCTGGTGCTGGATATTCTGCGTAGCCAGGGTGTACCGCTTCGCGCGCTGGTAGGTCCGGTATGCGGTGCGATATTGCTGGTAGTGGGTGCCTGGCTGGTGGCAAGACGTTCGTTTTAAGCCTGATGGCGCTTCGCTTATCAGGCCTACGGAACGCCGGATGAGGTGTGAACACCGCCATCCGGCACGGAAATATCAAAGAATAGAGCCGCCTTTGGTCAACTGCTCACGACGCGCTTCCATATCTTCTTTATGCTGACGCCCATGATGTGCAATTGCCGTACGCAAACGTTGTTGCTGGGTGTAACGATCTTCCCGGCTCAGCGCAACATCATCGCTCAGTTCAATCAGCAATTCATTCATATGCGTAATGACGCTTTCTTCAATGGCGGCATCAACACGTGCGCTGACTTCATCCAGATGCGACATACTCCCTCCTTAACGTATTAATTTAATTTCGCTTTTGAAAAATCACTGCCCATCAGGCTAACGCTGTATCCGCTGACGTTGCTGCGTGTGGCATAGAAGGTTTTACCATTCGCCAGCGCAATCCACGGAGCCTGCTGATAGAAAATTTCCTGCGACTGCTGGTAAAGCGCGGCGCGCTCTTGCGGTTTGCTCACCAGTTTCGCCTTTTGAACCAGCGAATTATACTCTTTATCACACCAGCGCGCGGCGTTTGATCCGGTTTTAATGCTGTCGCAACCCAGCAGTACATCGGCAAAGTTATCCGGGTCACCGTTATCTGACATCCAGCCAAACAACGCAGTATCGTGCTCGCCTTTACGCATACCGGAGAGATACTCCCCCCATTCCCAGGAGACGATTTTCGCTTTCACACCAACTTTTGCCCAGTCGCTTTGAATCATCTCCGCAATACGACGAGAGTTCGGGTTATACGGACGCTGCACCGGCATTGACCACAGTGTCGCTTCAAAACCGTTTTCCAGCCCCGCTTTCTTCAGCAGTTCTTTCGCTTTCTGCGGGTCGTAATCGTAATCTTTCAGGTTTTTATTGAAGCCCAGCATATTCGGCGGGATTGGCGATTTCGCCACCGTGCCGGAACCTAAAAAGACCGCGTTAATAATGGCTTTTTTATCTGTCGCATAGTTCAGCGCCTGGCGCACCAGTACGTTATCAAACGGCTTTTTCTCCGTATTAAACGCCAGATAACCGACGTTCAGCGCTTCGACCGAATGCAACGTCAGATCCTTGTTCTTTTTGATTTCATCAAACTGCACCGGTGCTGGCGCGGGAATAATCTGGCATTCGTTGGTTTGCAGTTTCGCCAGTCGCGTCTGTACGTTTGGTGTGATGGAGAAAATCAGATGTTTCGTTGGCACTGCACCATCCCAGTAGTTCGGGTTTGCCAGATAGCGGATTTGTGAATCCTGCTTGTACTGTTGCAAGACATAAGGCCCGGTACCAATCGGCCAGTTATCGACGTTTTCCGGCGTGCCTTTTTTCAGCATCTCATCGGCATATTCTGCCGAAAGAATAGAGGCAAAATCCATCCCCCAGTCAGCAAGAAATGCAGCGTTGGGCTCGTTCAGGACAAATTGAACGTGATAATCATCAACCTTCTTAACCTCTTTGATCAGTTTGTCCAGGCCAACATCGTTGAAATATTCATAGCTACCCTGTGAAACCTTATGGTACGGATGATCGGCATCTTTCTGGCGTAATACCGAGAAAACGACGTCATCGGCATTGAAATCACGGGTAGGTTTAAAGAACTTATTACTATTGAACTTCACGCCCTGGCGCAGGGTAAATGTGTAGGTCTTGCCGTCGGGGGAAATTGTCCACTCCGTTGCCAGAGACGGGACCGGGGTATTTTTGACCGGATCGAAGTTGATCAATCGGTTGTACAACACCTGTGAACTGGCGACAAACGACGGACCTGAACTGGCAATTTGGGGGTTAAATGATTCCGGCGATGCTTCAGAGCAGTAAACAATGGTATCAGTACTGGCGGCACAGGCAGCACCTGTTGGTAAGACGGCGCTGAGTGCCAGCGCGAGCAGCGTTTTCCTTGCAATCATGGTTATAAGCCTTCTTCTTTTATTATTTACTCGTCTATCAGAGCATAGCTGGCAAAGACGCACTAATAACAAATCTCTATCAGGTTATTCTAATCGGGTGGTTTTCGCTGATTAATTCATCATCGCAGGCGAAGTAATTTACCTTAAGTCTTTTTCAAAACGTCAAGATTTTTCCCAATACTCTATGCCATGAAAATTCGCCCATTTTGGCATCTCTTCTGGCATTTGCTTGTTTTGAGAATCCGTATAATGGCTGTGTGAAGAAGTCTAAGGGGCAATTACGTGGCAAAAACTCTCTTGCGCAGCGGCAATTTGGATGACTATCAGGCCGTGGGTGGCGGTGGTCAGGCCGTGTTTGATTCAGCACTACAAATTCGTGAAACGCTTCGTCTGCGTAAACAACAGGCGATGGCGGATTGTCTGGCAATCCCACAAGTTAACGACAGTGGCGATCGGGTGGACTGGTATTCCCCGCTTGAAGGAAAGGCTGTCGCGTGGAAAGCCGCTGATGAAGATGCGCGTTTTCGGGCTCTGCGCTATCTGTCCAGTACGCTGGAGAATGCCGCGGCCCTGAGTCGGAAAAGCCTGCAATCGGGTAAAACTTCTCTGCAACTGTTTGGTTCACTACTCGACAAAGCCATCCAGTTTCCAGGTGAGAACCACGTGTTCCTGGTTGATGGCAAACCCGTCATTACGTTCTGGGGCTTCGTCAATCTGAATGAAAACACCCGTGACGATGTACTCGATTGCCTGCGTCATACCGACGTTCCCCAGGTTGTAGTGGCACCTGAACCGGAGCCGGAACCGGAAGTCGAAGAAATCCCGACGGAAATCACTTTCGCCGAGGCCGATACCCCGCTGCTGACAACGGCCATTGAGCTAGCGAAACCCGCTGAACCCGAACCACAACCCCCGGTCATCGTGAGTGAGCCAGAGATCGCGCCACCGCCAGTACAGCGTAAGCCCACGCGTCGCCTGCCGCTGTGGAGCCTGCCCGTTGCTGCGGCAGTCATTGCCGCCATTGCAGGGCCGCTATTATGGAAACAACACACGGATTCTCCCGCACCTGCAGTCGCCCTCATTGACGTGGCAAAGATAGACAGTAAACCCCTGCCAGAGCTGACACCTTCGCTGCCGCTGCATCGGGCTGAAGTTATTCCACCGGTGAAAAAAGAGAAGCCCGTAGAAGGACCGGTGGTAATTGCCGCTATCCCGAAAGATGCGTTGGTAATGGATGCCAACCAGATGAAGGCTGGTACAACACGTTTTCTTAACGGCAACTGGCGTGTTCTGGTCGATATAAAAGATCCGGTCAGTGGTAAAGCCCCGTCGCTGCGTTATCAAATTCAGGCCAATAAGGGCACTGCGCGTGTCGTGCATGGCGACAATATCGTTTGCCGCGCCGAAATTTTCTCTGGTCTGCATCAATCGGGCGAATTAATGATTAAGAGTCGTGGGAATGCCCGTTGCACGGACGGTTCGCGATACCCCATGCCCGAAATCACCTGTAAAGCAGGAACAAACGACGTCGCAGCTTGTACCGCACGTTATGACGAACACGCGGAAATCCCTTTGACGATCAAAAAGATAGGTGCCTGATTTTATGTTGGTGAATCTGTGTGATTACAAACAGAGCGTAACGCTCATCGCCAATAGCGGTGTGCAATTTCTGGATTTTGGGCTGACACCACAGGAATCTGCGCACCACGGTCGTTTTGTGCGTAAAACGGCAAACGGTCCCCTTCTGCGTCTGGATTTTGATCTGGCGTCGGGACGCTATACCCTGCCGGGCAATACCGGTGGCCAACCCGAAGTCGTGAAACCGGAAAGCACGCAGACGCTGCATTATTCTCTGGACGTTCTTGACGGTGTCTGGTTGCCGCTGCCGTTCCTGCGTTTTAACCCGCCCCGCACATTTGTTGAAGGCCCGGATAACTGGGCGCGCGTGCAGGTGCGAAAACTCGCACAACCGGACAGTGCCGGCAATACTCACCGTGTCACGGTGGCGCTGGACAGTCAGTTGACTGAAGCCCCGGCAGCATTGACGCCCAATGAGAACGATCTGCTGAATGGCACGCGATTTGCGCTGGCCTGGCACGATAATGAGATCGCAGATTTCCTCGACCAGACGTGGATTGATGGCTGGTTACGCGAGTCCTTTTTGCAGCACGTCACGCAGCAAGAAAACCGTTCAGAGCAGGAGATCCAACAAGCGCTACGCAACTTTGAATATCAGGCGCACTGGCTGAATGTGTTGACCCTGTTAGGCGAACAACTTTCCGTCCCGGAAGTGAAGCTGGTGACCCATACGCTCAGCACGCCCGCGATTCCTGTCGATCTGATTCTGGATATTGGTAATACCCATACCTGCGGCGTGTTGATTGAAGATCATGGCGATGCCAATGACGGTTTGCGTCAGACGGCTGAATTGCAGGTGCGTTCATTAAGCGAACCACAGTTCCTCAACGATCCCCTGTTCACCAGCCGACTGGAGTTTTCCGAGGCGCGCTTTGGTAAGCAACATTTCTCCGTTGAGAGCGGTCGCGATGATGCCTTTATCTGGCCGTCGATTGTCCGCGTTGGGGATGAAGCCCGTAAGCTGGCGATGCAGCGTATGGGAACGGAAGGCAGCAGTGGGATCTCCAGCCCACGTCGGTACTTATGGGATGAAACCCCCGTTTTACACGACTGGCGCTTTAGCCAGATGAACAGCAAAACGCAGCGCGAGCCGCTGGCTACCGCCTTCCCGCTGATGAATTTGATGAACGATGACGGTCAGCCGCTGTTCAGCCTGCCGCAAGATGACCGGCTGCCGGTGTTCTCACCACAATACAGCCGCAGCACGCTGATGACGCATATGTTGTGCGAGATTCTGGCCCAGGCGCTGGGACAAATTAACAGCGTAGCGACACGCCTGCGTCTCGGGTTCCCGGCCTCTCCACGCCAGTTGCGCACGCTGATCCTCACGCTGCCGTCAGCCATGCCAAAACAGGAGCGCGAGATCTTCCGTCTGCGTATGTTTGAAGCCATTGCGCTGGTCTGGAAAGCAATGGGCTGGCACCCGCAGGACGAAGATTTCACCACCCGCAAACAGCAAGAAAAAAGCGTCGTTCCCGTACCTGAGATCCAGATGGAATGGGATGAAGCCAGCTGCGGGCAGTTGGTTTGGCTGTACAACGAAGCGATTTCACACTACGACGGGCATACAGAATCGTTCTTTAACGCCCTCGCCCGTCCGGACCGCCAGCCAGAACCCGGTGAAGTTAAAGGTCGTGCACTGCGCGTCGCCTCCATCGATATTGGCGGTGGCACGACGGATATGGCCGTGGTCCATTATCAACTGGATGACGGCGTTGGGGCGAATGTCAAAATCACCCCGCATCTGCTGTTTCGTGAAGGCTTCAAGGTCGCCGGGGATGACATGTTATTGGATGTCATACAACGCTGCATACTGCCCGCCCTGCAAACCCGCTTACAACAGGCTGGCGTGACCGATGCCGCCGCCCTGCTGGCCACACTGTTTGGTGATTCCGGGAGAATCGATACGCAGGCTATTTTGCGACAACAAACCGCGTTGCAACTCTTTATGCCACTGGGTCATGCGGTGCTCAGTGCCTGGGAACAAAGCGATATTAACGATCCCGTAGCGGGCTTGCACGCCACCTTTGGCGAACTGCTTTCACAGCGCCCAACACGCAATGTGATGAACTATATCCAACAGGCTATCGATCATGCGTTACCGTCAGGTTCACCGGCTTTTGATGTGCTGAGCGTTCCGTTGCAGGTGCAGTTCAGACAGTTGCAAGAAGCGCTGCTGGCCGGGAAATTTACCCTGACATCCCCTCTGCACGCCGTTTGTGAAGCGATTTCCCACTATCGTTGCGATATTTTGTTAGTCACTGGCAGACCCGCCTGTTTGCCGGGGGTTCAGGCGCTAATCCGCCATCTGCAACCCGTTCCGGTCAACCGCATGATCTGGATGGACAGCTATCGCGTACATGAGTGGTATCCGTTCAGCCAGCAAGGGCGCATCGGCAATCCCAAATCTACCGCAGCCGTTGGCGCGATGCTGTGTAGCCTGGCGCTGGATTTACGTCTGCCGCGCTTTAACTTTAAAGCTGCGGATATCGGCGCGTACTCGACGGTCCGCTACCTCGGTGTACTGGATAATACGGTCAATACGTTACGCGATGAAAATATCTGGTATCACGACATCGATCTGGATAAACCTGGAGCAAAACTGGATACCCGTCTGCACTTCCCGCTGCGCGGCAACGTGACGCTGGGCTTTCGCCAGTTAGCAAACAGCCGCTGGCCAGCCACCCCGCTGTATACGCTGAGCATCAATTCTGCTGAGCTGGCAAAAACGATTGCCGGTGACGGTGTATTAAATGTACGGCTGCAACTGCGCGGTGGCAGCAAAGAAACGGGACCGGAATTTTTCGTTCTCAGTGATGCCTGGCTACAGGATGGCACGCCCGTTGCCGCCAATGCCTTAACGTTAAAACTGAATACACTGGCAGATCGTCGCCATAGCGGCAGCCATTACTGGATTGATAGCGGGAGTGTGTACCTGAAATGAGTAAGATGTTTAACACAGCACAAGCCGCCATCGAATGGGTGAATGACACACGCCAGCGCGCAGCACGGCTTGATGATGAGGCGGATTCCCTGCTCGCTCAGCTCACCATCGCCGCGGTTACTGAGTCTGCGCTGAACACGGCGTTTTCAGCGCGTGGCTGTGTGGGTCTGTACGGTCATTCACAGCCAGCAAAGGCCCATCTGTTGTCCGCACTGTGCAGCAACACCAGTGGGAAATTGAATATTGCTACACCGGATCGCAGCTTTGACTACTTTTCGCATATCAATCCGGGCCATGCGCCGACCAACATGGCGATCCGCTTTACGCGTGAAGACAATCCCGTTGATAGCGAGTGGCCTCTGCGTCTGCGCCTACTGAGTGAAGCAGAACTGGTACAGCTGTTTATCACACAGTTTTGCGCAATGCCTGACAGCCGCCAGGTTGAAAAATCGATTATTGAAGCCCGGTTAGAAAAATGGCAAACGCTGCGTCAGCGTCATCCGGTTCAGGGCATCACGGCACATGACGTAGCCGCTATTGGCCGTTTCTGGCGCTCTTGTGTTCCTGCGAACCAGCAGCAAATTGATGATGCGCTATGGCATCAATTTGCTACGTTGCTGCCGGCGCTGGATCTGACCACCCGCGCTCACGCCTGGGCGCTGTTGTGGGGAGAACAACCAGAGCTAACGCAGCAATGGCTGGCATTAGCGCACACTTTGCAACAAACCGGACAGGCGCACGAGCTAGCCGCGCCGCTGAGTTTGCTGGTCGATCATTTTGGCTTGCCTGCCGAAAGCTTCCTGACTCAGGTCGCATTAACCGGGAACGACGCGCAAAGCGATGTGGTGGTTCATCCTGTTGCAAACCATCAGTTGCTTAACGCGGTCAGTCTGTCGCTGGAATCGCTGGCGCTGCTGACGCGTGAACTGGTGCTGACTGTCGAAGACTCGGTGTTGGAAAACGTCGACCTGCTCGATATTCCCCTCGCACCGGATGCCCACCCCAACCCGCTGTGGCGGGCCAAATTAGGCTGGATGTTGGAATATTACCGCCAGCATCTGCAACCCGATGTTCTGCTGATCTGCAACGCGGTGTCTTCACGTTCGCAGACACCGGCCATCACGCGTAAACTGATGAGCTGGGCCAACGATACCCAACCCGTGCATGATGCGGCATTACCGGGGGTTGTGTGGGCCATTACGCCACAAGACGCTCGTTTTAGCACACAGCAAAACCTCGATGAGGCCGTGCAGCAACTAATGGGCAAGCCCGGGTTGCGCTGGGGGACATTGCAGGCACTGGATAAACACAGCCTGTTGCGCCTTGCTGAATGGCTGTCGCAAGCGACATCCGCGCAACAACGCCAGTCACGGTTAACGTCCCTGCATGAACAGCATCAACAGCGTGTTCGTGAAGCGCTGATGAGCTGGCTTAACGACAGCGAAAGCGCACCAGACGCCAGCGAGACAGTGATCCGCCAGCTTCAGGCCCAGGCAGCGAAGCATGGTGAACTCCTGGAGGGGTTACTACCACCGATGCGCTGCTTTGAGTCGTTGCTGCGCGTCCAGCAACCACGCGAAGAACAAGTCAGTGGACTCTTTAATGAAGAGATTGACCTGTTTGCCGATGTCCGGGAGCCATTGCACTCATCCGAAAGCAAAGAGACCGGGTATCAGGCGCACAAAATGTGGATCAACCATGTGCGTCAGTGGTGTCGTGATGACAATAATGCGCGCCGATTACGGCTTGAGCCGCGAACGCTGCGACAGGTAGCCGACATTCTTATCACTACCAGCTATCGGCTCGAGATGCCTCAACGGCTTCAGCAGATTATGCAGCGAGAGAATGTCTGCGGGGCGCAGTTACACGCCGATATCGGTGATTTTATTACCTGGCTCGGCTACGCCAACGTTGCAGAGGATCAGCGCCCTGCCAGCAGGGTCTTCAAGGGCGCGGCTATTTTCAGTGCGCCAGTACAACAACCGATGTCGCGCCTGACGCAACTGGATGAGCAGCCGCAGCACGGTGCAAGCCGGCACGTTTACGACTGGCTGGTTGCGTTGTACACCCGTGCGAATGAAAACGTGGGATACCAGCATCCTCTGGATGTAACCAAAGACGACAGACTGAGATTAGTCGCTCTGCTGACCCCCTGATACAGCATTGACAGAGCCATCAGAAAAGAGAAAACAGGAGTGCGACGGGAAAGCTCATCGGCCATGTCGCCCCGACTAATACCGCGCTCAGAAAGCGAATACGTTTTTTATCACGCGACAGAAACCAGGTGATAATGGCCGCAATAGCGGCCATTACCGCATAAAAAATCAACATTTTTTGGTACAGAGACATTTAGGGCATCCAGGCCAGAAGGGAAAATCGCGCGCAATATGCTCTCTTTTATGACCCACATCAAGTTTTATTCATTTATTTAAGAAAACCGCCTAAATAACAGCCCACTTTCAACATGTTCAGATTTCGTACTATTGCGGATAGCTATAAGCCGTACTATACCCAAAGGGGTTAAAACGAAAGGTGGCAAAAATGAATGTTTCCAGTAAGACTGTGGTGCTGATAAATATATTTGCTGCTGTAGGACTTTTCAGCCTGATCTCCGTAAGGTTCGGCTGGTTTGCTTGATGTGACTCTTTTTGATGAATTGCAGCGCCTGCTGGCAGAGAGAAAATCTTCTCTCTGCCATTAGTAAACGATCTTCCCACTCCGCCACAGCCCGGTAAATTATCCTTAATATGTAATACCCCTAATCCTTCTGCGGCATTATTCCCCCGTGATAACGGGTCGGTGTTGTACCTGTTAGCTGCCGAAAAAACACGATGAAAGCACTGTCGCTAACAAATTCCAGCTGTTGCGCCACCTGGCTGACTGAGTCCCCCTCCGCCAACATCTCCATCGCTTTTAACAACCTGAATTGCTGCCGCCAGGTCTGATAGTTCATCCCTGTATCTCTGATAAAAATGCGGCTGATTGTGCGTTCGCAAGCACCGACCTGGCGGGATAACTGATTCAGTCGGGGTGGTAACGCCCCCATTCGAACCCCTTCCAGCCACCGATCCAGGCGAACATCAGAGGGAAACTGCAACGTCCAGTTTTCACGACGTGCAGCCCTGATTTCTTCACAAAAAACAGTGATGAGGCTGGCCTGCTGCGTTTCTGCCATCTGCCAGGGCCAGAATGCCATCCGTTCTATGACTTCAAAAAAAAGCGGGTTCACTTCGACAACCTGTAGTGGCAAGGCGGATAACGTCGGCAGAATGGTTGAAAAATATAATGACCGATAAGCCATCACCCCTCGCATGATGGCCCGGTGAACCGTACCCGCGGGGATCCAGACCGCACGGCGAGGCGGAAGAAGACACAGGGTATTTTCCAGTTCAATGGTGATGCACCCCGCCGCCGAAAAGAGTAACTGATGGCGAAGATGACTGTGCCGACCTGAATCATGTACGCCCATATCAGAGGCAATACCGACGACTGTTTCCTTAAAACCATCCGGGTCGAAGACATCATCAGGCGCAATTTTCATCATCTGTCCGATATTTGATATATAAAGTCCTGATAATGGTAATTAGACATTTTCTATTCAGCAATAATCCCCCCAAGTTTTTTGTTTCTCTGGATATTGCTATGAATATGACTCATAGACCGCCCTTATGGCTTCTCACATTACTGATTATGTTTCCACAACTGGTGGAAACCATTTACAGCCCGGCATTGCCAAATATCGCCACGTTTTTTCAAATAAGCAGTGAACGTGCTGCTCAAACACTTTCCGTGTATTTTGTCGCCTTTGCCGTGGGGGTTGCACTGTGGGGCTGGCTTAGCGACTGCATTGGACGACGCTGGGCAATGATGGCTGGACTCCTCTGTTACGGGACGGGTTCCGTAATGGCGGTTATTGCCATTGATTTCAGCATCTTGCTGTTGGCCCGTATGGTATCAGCCATTGGCGCGGCCGCCGGGTCTGTGGTGGTGCAGACGATGTTGAGGGACAGTTATGAATCAACAACACTGTCGCGCATTTTTTCCATTATGGGCGCAGCACTGGCAATCAGCCCGGTTTTTGGTCTGGTGAGCGGAGGTTGGTTAGTCAGTCTATACGGTCATACGGGCGTTTTTACTGTGCTGGTATTGCTGGCGATACTGTTGCTAATGCTAACCGCAGCCTTATTGCCGGAAACACGACCGGAGACGACGCGCAGACCACAATTAACAGGACTGGTCTCCCGCATGGTAAGGGACAGTACACTGTGGAAAAATGCCATGCTGGTTGCACTGTTGAATACCATGCTATTCAGCTATTACAGCCTGGCCCCGTTTCTTTTCGGACAGTTAGGATGGAGTTCCAGGGCATTTGGCTGGACGGGATCCTTGCTTGCCCTCGCGTCACTGTCAGGCAGCCTGCTGAATCGCAAGCTGTTAATGATCGGTTTGTCATCGGAATATCTGGTGCGCCATGCCTGTGCTTTAGCGCTGCTGTCTGGTCTCGCAGCATGGTGGCTACAGCATTCAGTCTGGATTCTGCTGCCTGTGGTTGGGGTTGTTGTTGCCTATGGCATCGCGATCCCCAATGTGCTGAGTCAGGCTCTGCATCACTATCGTGAACAGGCCGGGGCCGCGGGGGCTCTGTTCGGATTATGCTACTACCTGTTATTGGGAATGATGTTAGGGTTAGCGGGTATCGTGCAGCAACTGGGACTGGTTCTGACTGTCTGTGCGTTCATCGCCTGGCTATGTAGCCTGTGCCGTCGTTAGAACACTCACCTAAATATTCAGGCCCCGACATTGTGCCGGGGCCTGATGGTGTACAAGTTAGCCTGACCTCGCGGATATTTCCAACTTACCGCCGTCCGATGGCGACGAGGCCAGTGCCGCGCATAGTATAGAGACACGTTGGCCGATATTTAGCTATCAGTGCCCCTTTTACCGTTCGCGGTTTATGATATTACTCATGCTTGATCATGACATGGCGAATCACCGTGTAATCCTCCAGTCCGTAGACCGACATATCCTTGCCATAGCCTGATTGTTTTTGTCCCCCATGCGGCATTTCACTCACCAGCGTGAAGTGGGTGTTGACCCAGGTACAGCCATACTGCAGGCGGGCGCTCAGTCGGTGCGCGCGACCAACATCCCGCGTCCAGACTGACGATGCCAGTCCATACTTCGAATCATTAGCCCACGCCAGGACCTGATCTTCATCATCAAAGACGGTAACACTGACCACCGGACCAAAGACTTCACGCTGCACGATAGCATCTTCCTGTTTCGCGCCCGCCAGCAACGTTGGCGCAAAATAGTAGCCTGAACCCTCCACTTTTTTGCCGCCGGTGATGACCTTGATGTGTCCGAGCGCTTTCGCGTCATCGACCGCTTTAGCCACCCTGTCAAGATGCGCCTGTGAGCTTAACGGTCCCAGTTCTGTCGTTTCATCATTCGGTGCGCCAATTTTCAGGCTGGCAACGGCGGCGCCGAGTTTTTCGACCAACGCATCATAGATGCCTTTTTGTGCGTAGATTCGACACGCCGCAGTGCAATCCTGTCCGGCGTTGTAATACCCAAAAGTCCGCACACCACTGACCACCGCATCAAGGTCGGCATCATCAAAAATAATCACCGGGGCTTTTCCGCCCAGTTCCATATGCGTGCGTTTAATCGAAGGCGCAGTATGCTGAATAATGTGTTCGCCGGTTGCAATGGAGCCGGTCAGCGAAACCATACGCACTTTTTCATGGCCGGTCAGCGGATCGCCCACCGTTTTACCCCGGCCAAACAGGACGTTAATCACGCCTGCCGGGTAAATATCTTTCGCATATTCCGCCAGTTTAAGCGCCGTCAGCGGGGTAATTTCTGAAGGTTTAATCACCACACAGTTGCCGGCGGCCAGCGCAGGAGCCAGCTTCCATGCCGCCATCATTAGCGGATAGTTCCAGGGCGCGATGGAAGCCACCACACCCAGCGGATCGCGGCGAATCATGGAAGTATGCCCTTCCAGATACTCTCCGGCGGCCTGTCCTTGCAGGGTGCGCGCAGCCCCCGCGAAGAAACGGAAAACATCCACGATGGCCGGAATTTCATCATTAAGCACACAATGTAGCGGTTTACCGCAGTTGAGCGATTCCAGCTCCGCGAAGGTCTGTGCGTTATCGGCAATGGTATCCGCCAGCTTTAACAACAGCTCCGAACGCACTTTCGGCGTGGTTTGGCCCCAGGCGGCAAACGCGTTGTCTGCCGCACGCACTGCGGCATCAACCTGCATGGCTGACGCCTCAGCAATCTCCAGAATAAGTTCACCAGTGGCAGGGTTATAAACTGGTTGCTTTTCACCTTCACCGCTGACCAGCTCACCGTTAATCAGTAATTGATGTTGCATAGCAATTTCCCATATCGTCGTTTATTTACCGTTTCCGGCGACGGTGTCGCCTTCACGCGTTAGCCACCAGGCCCCTAAAATTGGCAGTGTTGTTACCAGCATTACCAGCAATGCCACAACGTTGGTAACAGGCACATCTCGTGGACGGCCCAGTTGATTGAGCAGCCACAGAGGAAGTGTTCTTTCATGTCCGGCGGTGAACGTTGTCACGATGATTTCATCAAACGACAAGGCAAACGCCAGCATCCCCCCCGCCAGCAGTGCTGATGCCAGATTGGGCAGCACGACATAACGAAAGGTTTGCCAGCCGTTGGCGCCAAGATCCATAGACGCTTCAACCAGACTCCATGAGGTGCGGCGAAAACGCGCCACGACGTTGTTAAAGACAACCACCACGCAAAACGTCGCATGGCCCACCACGATCGTGAGAAAACCCGGCTCCAGGTTGATGGTCTTAAATGCCGTCAGCAGTGCCAGGCCGGTAATAATGCCCGGCAGCGCAATCGGCAACAGCAGCAACAGCGATATTGCGCTTTTACCGAAAAAATCCCTGCGCCACAGCGCAGCCGCCGCCAGCGTACCCAGTACCAGAGCGATTGCTGTCGACAACGCAGCGATTTTAAGTGACAACGTCACTGATTCAAGGATATCGCTACGCTGCGCCGCCACGCTAAACCAACGCAGTGTCAGCCCCTGCGGCGGAAAACTAAAAGCAGCCTCCTCTGTATTAAAAGCATAGGTGCCGATGATGAGGATGGGAAAGTGCAGAAAGAGAACCCCTCCCCATGCGGCCAGTTTGAGTAACCAGGGCGCGCGTTCAGAGTGCATCGAAAGCTCCCAGACGCTTCACGAACGCCAGGTACAGTGCAATTAAGACAATGGGCACCAGAGTGAATGCCGCCGCCATTGGCATATTGCCGATAGCCCCTTGTTGCGAATACACCATGTTGCCGATGAAATATCCCGGCGGTCCCACCAGCTGCGGCACAATAAAGTCACCCAGCGTCAGTGAGAACGTAAAGATAGAACCAGCGGCTATGCCGGGTATTGCCAGTGGGAAAACCACATAGCGGAAGGTTTGACGAGGGCGCGCGCCCAAATCAGCCGATGCCTGCAAAAGCGAGGGAGGAAGCCGTTCCAGAGCAGCCTGAACCGGCAGGATCATAAAGGGAAGCCAGATGTAGACAAAAACCAAAAAGCGCCCTAATCCCGATGTTGACAGCGTATTACCGCCGACAGCTGGCAAAGTGAGGAAAGCGGTCAACAGTGGCTCCAGCCCGAGATGGGTTAAAAACCACTGCGCCACGCCGTCTTTCGCTAACAGCAGCGTCCACGCATAGGCTTTGACGATATAGCTCGCCCACATTGGCAGCATGACGGCAATGTAAAAAAAGGCTTTCATTTTGCCACTGGTATAGCGCGCCATATACCATGCCATCGGGAACGCCAGAATGGCGCTGGCAATCGTCACCGCCACTGCCATTGTCAACGTTCGTACAATGATGTCGTAATTGGCCGGATTAAACAGCGCCTGCAGATTCGCCAGCGTCAGGTCTGGCGTCACCGACATGGTGAAATCGTCGAAGGTGTAAAAACCTTGCCACAACAGCGTCAGCAACGATCCAAAGTAGACGATACCAAACCACATCAACGGCCCGAGCAGCAGCAAAAACAGCCCAAGCCCTGGATTACGCCAGAAGAACCCCGAGATACGGTTCAGCTTTGTCGGCTGTGCGGGCGAATGTATGACGTTCATAGCCATTCACCTCTCCTCTATCAGCGGAACCATGACATCGCGTGACCACGATGCCATCACCTGCTGACCCGGCGACAGCGTCGACGGCAGCATTTCTCCCGTCAGGTTCGCCTGGCTCACCAGCAACTTTTCACCGCCAGCAAGTTTCAGCTCAAAATGCGTCGCCGCCCCCTGGTACTGCACCGCCTGAATGACACCCCGAGCCTGAACCTCGCCCGCCATATCATTTAAGCGAATGTGTTCCGGGCGCAGCGAGAACATCCCCTGTAACCCACAGACGTTTGCCGACATCGCTTCGTCAAAGACGTTTGACGTCCCCACAAAACTCGCCACAAACGGCGTGCGCGGACGCATGTAGAGTTCGCGGGGTGAATCCACCTGCTCGATACGACCATTGTTAAATACCGCCACACGATCGGACATCGACAGCGCCTCACCCTGATCGTGGGTGACAAAGATAAAGGTGATGCCGAGAGACTGCTGGAGTTTTTTCAGCTCCAGCTGCATCTGTTCACGTAGCTTGAGATCCAACGCACCGAGTGGTTCATCCAACAGTAAAACGCGAGGCTCATTGACCAACGCACGGGCAATCGCTACACGCTGACGCTGTCCACCCGAGAGTTGTGATGGCTTGCGTTCATGGACAAAGCCGAGTGCAACCTTGTCTAACGCTTCTCGCGCCCTGGCATGACGCTGCTTTTTATCAATGCCTTTCACCATCAGCCCATAAGCCACGTTATCGAGAATCGACATATGCGGGAAGAGTGCGTAATCCTGAAATACCGTGTTGACGTCCCGTTCCCAGGGCGGTAATTCACTGGCTTGCTTACCAAAAATTTTAATTGAACCGCCCGAAAGCTGCTCAAACCCTGCAATCATGCGCAAGCAGGTCGTTTTGCCGGAGCCGGATGGCCCCAGCATAGAGAAAAACTCGCCATCATTAATTGCAATACTTACCCCATCAACTGCACGAACATCCCCGTACAGACGCGAGACATTATGAAACTCCACTGCGTACGTCATAAAACCCCCAGCGGAATTAACGACCGCCCATAATGGCGATGTAATCCTGCGTCCAGCGACTGTAAGGAACGAATTTTCCACCTTCTGCGATTGGCGTTTTCCAGAAAGCAATTTTGTCGAAATAGCTATAACCGTTGGTTTCACAGCCTTTTTCACCCAGCAACGGGCTGGCTTTACAACCTTCAGGAACTACCGGCAGAGATCCAAACCAGGCAGCGACATCGCCCTGAACTTTCGGGGTTAAGGACCAGTTCATCCATTTGTAAGCACAAACAGGATGTTTCGCTTCGCTATGCAGCATGGTGGTGTCAGCCCAACCGGTGACGCCCTCTTTCGGGAAAACCGTGGCGATTGGCTGGCCTTCTGCTTTCAGGGCGTTAGCCTGATAAGGCCAGGCGCTTGATGCCACCACACCTTCGTTTTTGAAGTCACTCATTTGTACAGTGGTGTCATGCCAGTAGCGATGGATCAGTGCGTGCTGATCGCTCAGGACTTTGATGACCGCCTGATACTGTTTCTCGGTGAGCTGATAGGGATCGGTGATACCCAACTGCGGTTGAGTGGCTTTGACGAACAGCGCCGCATCGGCGATATAGATCGGGCCATCGTACGCCTGGACTCGCCCTTTGTTGCTTTTTCCGTCCTCAAGTTTTTGCTCGACGAACACCACGTTCCAGCTATCTGGCGGCGTTGGGAAAATTTTGGTGTTATACATCAGCAAGTTGGGACCCCATTGATACGGAGTACCGTAAACTTTTCCCCCGACGTTAAACCATTCCCCTTTGACTACTCGCGGATCGATAGTTTTCCAGTTTGGAATAAGCGCAGGATTTATAGGCTGGACACGTTTGCCCATAATCAGGCGCAGTGAAGCATCGCCAGACGCCGTCACCAGGTCATAGCCGCCTTTCGCCATCAGGCTGACCATTTCATCTGATGTGGCCGCTGTTTTAACATTGACGGCACAACCGGTTTCCTTCTCAAACTGCGAAACCCAGTCATATTGTTTATCGGTTTGTCCGCGTTCGATATAACCCGGCCAGGCAATAATATCCAGCCGCCCTTCCGGTTTATCTAATGATGTTGGGGGTTCGGCTGCCTGGGCTGTCATCAGCGTCATACTGAGTGCACACAAGCTACTGAGGGCAAATTGCTTGCTCATAACGTCTTACTCCTGTCGAAAAAATATTGAGCGGCAGCCTTGCCGTAAATATATGTCCTTTCCTAAAAATAGTCGGGGTGTTGAAAGCGTTCCTGCTGGCGCAAGGAAATTTAATCAGGTTGTGAGCTAACGCTCATTACGCCACGGGTTATAGCAAGGTGATTTAATCTTCTGGAGTATAGACAAGGAGTTAGGTGCCAGGGTGGCACCTGGAAGAACTATTGATATTTCGTATGGTGGCACCTGATATAAATAACATCAGGGTTTAACATTCACTATTTCTAAAATAAGAATGCGCTATTCTTTTATATTGAATAGCACATTCCGTTTTATTTCATCATCTCGCGAATTAATTTTCCAAGCTGCTTAACCGCCTGTTCTTCGCGTTCACCCCAGTGCCATGCGGTATTAAAACGAAAGAAACGTGACCATGTCCCTGAGGTTGAAAACATCTTACCTGGGGCAATGCTGATGTGGTGTGCCAGTGCCTGGGTGCTGATCTCTCCCGCATCCAGCGGTTCTGGCAGTTCGAGCCACAGAAAATAACCGCTGTCGTTATGGTGTATTTTGACCTCTGCCGGAAGATGACGCAGCAACGTTTGCCAGGCCTGCTGTTTGCGTTCCGCCAGCTGACGACGCAGCCGTCGCAAATGCGCGTCATATCGCCGGGTCGACAGGTAGTCCACCAGCGCAAGCTGCATGGGGGAACTGGTGGATAAGGTGCTCATCAACTGCAGTCGCTGAATACGACGGGCATGTTTCCCGGCTGCAACCCAACCGATGCGAAAGCCGGGGACCAGACATTTCGAGAACGATGAACAGTGCAACACCCTGTCCCCTCGATCCCAGGCTTTAGCCGGCAGCGGTTTCTCCCGGCCAAAATAGAGTTCGCTGTAAACATCATCCTCAATCAGCATCACATTGTATTTTTCCAGTAATGCGACCAGATGGGCTTTTTTCTGTGCGCTGAGCGTAAAACCCAGCGGATTTTGGCTGTTGGTCATCAGCCAGCAGGCTTTGACCGGGTACTCCTGTAGCGTCTGCTCCAGTGCGACAAGGTCGATTCCTTCCTTCACGTCGGTGGCAACGGACAACGCCTTCAGGCGCAATCGCTCCAGAGCCTGCAATGCGCCGTAAAAACACGGGTTTTCGACAATCACCCAGTCCCCCGGCTCAGTGACCGCCTGCAGGCTCAGGTTAAGCGCTTCAAGTGCGCCGGTGGTGATCACAATTTCATCCGGCGAAAGGGTCATTCCCTGTTGCGCATATCGACGAGCAATAGCATGACGCAGTTCATCATTTCCAGGCGGCAGGTTCTCGATAACACTCATGGCGGTAGCCGTTTTACTCACCTGAGCCAACGAACGATTAAGCTGCTGAAGCGGAAATAAGCGCGGATCGGGGAAAGCGGATGCAAACGGCATCACGGAAGCATCACGACTGGCCTGCAGCATGTCAAAGATGTAGGTGTTGATATCCACGGCTTCATCGCGCATGACCTGTACCTGCGGCACGGCGGCTTCGCGTTCGGGGCGCGCGGCAACATAATAGCCCGACTGCGGCCGGGCGATGATCCGCCCCTGACTCTCCAGCAGTTGGTAGGCATGCCCCACGGTCATAAAACTCATCCCGCTGCTTGCCACCTGCTCACGCAAAGAGGGCAACCGATCGCCTAGTTGCCATACGCCAGACGCGATTTGATCGCGAATTTGCTCCGCCAGTCGCTGGTACTTCTTCATTTTTCGTCCTGATATTCGGTATCGGTGACAACCTCTGTATATATCAGTCTACATAAATAACGATATTTTAAGAACTGTTATAGTTAACATTTTTACAACATCGTTAGCGAAAGCTCTTTGCCTAAGGCCCGGGCAGCTATCTGTACAGCATCAATTTTCGGGGTGTGCTTTAAGGCGAATAGACAGGTGGTGTTCACAGAGTCATCAGCACCGTCAACCACCGCAGGCCACGTATCGTCGAAGAAAAATTCAAATGCGGCGACCAGATTGCATATCAGATCGTGCGACCTATAACAGCAGCACAACTGTTATGGTTAAAAAGAACTGTTCTGTTTCTGCCCCACATTTCGCCAGAGGCTTAGAATTGCGCCAAATCAATTTTGCCTGCGGAGTTAAGCATGTTCGGTCTTGACGCGTTTCACCTGGCGAGGATCCAGTTCGCGTTTACGGTGTCCTTTCACATCATTTTTCCGGCCATTACCATCGGTCTTGCCAGCTATCTGGCGGTACTGGAAGGTCTCTGGCTGAAAACCAAAAATCCGACCTGGCGCTCGCTGTATCATTTCTGGTCGAAAATCTTCGCCGTAAACTTTGGTATGGGCGTAGTGTCCGGGCTGGTGATGGCTTATCAGTTCGGCACTAACTGGAGCGGTTTTTCCGAGTTTGCCGGGAGCATCACCGGGCCACTGCTAACCTATGAAGTGTTAACCGCCTTCTTCCTCGAAGCAGGCTTCCTCGGCGTAATGCTGTTTGGCTGGAACCGTGTGGGGCCGGGCCTGCACTTTTTCGCAACGTGCATGGTTGCGCTGGGGACAATTATTTCTACCTTCTGGATACTGGCCTCCAACAGCTGGATGCAGACGCCACAGGGCTATGAAATCGTCAATGGGCAGGTCGTTCCTGTGGACTGGTTTGCCGTTATTTTCAACCCATCATTCCCTTATCGCCTGCTGCATATGTCGGTCGCCGCCTTCCTGAGCAGTGCGCTGTTTGTCGCAGCGTCAGGGGCATGGCATTTATTACGCGGGAATAACACCCCGGCTATTCGCGCCATGTTTTCTATGGCGCTGTGGATGACGTTAATCGTCGCCCCGTTGCAGGCGTTGATTGGCGATATGCACGGGTTGAATACGCTTGAGCATCAGCCTGCCAAAATTGCCGCCATCGAGGGGCACTGGGAAAACCCACCCGGCGAACCCACTCCGTTGCTACTGTTTGGTTGGCCAGATATGGAGCAAGAGCGTACCCGCTATGGACTGGAAATTCCGGCGCTGGGAAGCCTAATCCTGACCCACAGTCTGGATAAACAGGTCCCTGCGCTAAAAGAGTTCCCTAAAGAAGACCGTCCCAATTCCACCATGGTGTTTTGGTCGTTCCGCATCATGGCGGGGCTTGGCATGCTGATGATCCTGTTGGGCACATTCGCCTTGTGGTTACGTTACAAGCAACGCCTGTATACCTCACGTCCCTTCCTGCGTTTCGCGCTGTGGATGGGGCCGTCTGGTCTGATCGCTATTCTGGCCGGTTGGGTCACCACCGAAGTTGGTCGTCAGCCGTGGGTGGTGTACGGTTTGCAGCGCACAGCGGATGCGGTTTCCGCCCATGGTGATTTGCATATGAGCATCAGCCTGCTGGCCTTCTTTGTGGTTTACAGTTCGGTCTTCGGTGTCGGCTATAGCTACATGATTCGCCTGATCCGTAAAGGGCCACAGGAAGATGATCCGACCCTTCCGCCAACCGGCACACCTGCACGGCCGCTTTCCGCTGCGGTCCTCGATTCTCAAGCTGAGGCTCATCGCTAATGGGTATTGATTTATCAGTTATCTGGTTCGTTATTATCGTGTTCGCCACGCTGATGTATATCGTGATGGACGGCTTTGATCTCGGGATCGGCATCTTATTCCCCGCCATTCAGGATGCTGATGACCGCGACGTGATGGTCAACAGCGTCGCACCGGTATGGGATGGGAATGAAACCTGGCTGGTACTGGGCGGCGCAGGATTGTTTGGCGCATTTCCTCTGGCCTATGCGGTGATTGTCGATGCGCTGACGATCCCGTTGACCCTGATGCTGATTGGCCTGATTTTTCGCGGCGTTGCCTTTGAGTTTCGTTTCAAAGCCACGCCTGCACACCGACCGTTCTGGGATAAAGCCTTTCTGGGCGGTTCAATTCTTGCCACGTTTACCCAGGGAGTGGTCGTGGGTGCGGTCCTCAATGGATTTTCCGTTACTGGCCGCAGCTACAGCGGTGGACCGTTTGACTGGCTAACGCCTTTCACGCTGTTTTGCGGGCTGGGGCTGGTCGTGGCCTACGCGCTGCTTGGCGCAACATGGCTGGTAATGAAAAGCGAAAACCCGCTACAGGATAAAATGCGCAATGTGGCAAAAAAACTGCTGCTGGCGCTGCTGGTCGTCATTTCCATTATCAGTTTGTGGACACCACTGGCACACAGTGCGATTGCCGATCGTTGGTTTAGCCTGCCAAATCTGTGGTTCCTGATGCCGGTTCCGCTGCTGGTCGCACTCATCAGCCTGTGGCTGTGGCGTTCTCTGGGCCAGCAGCATAGCCATGCCCCGCCATTTATATTGACGCTGGGTTTAATTTTCCTTGGTTTCAGCGGGCTGGGGATCAGTATCTGGCCACATATTATTCCGCCGTCGATTACCCTTTGGCAGGCCGCGGCGCCGACGCAAAGCCAGGGCTTTATGTTGGTGGGAGCGTTGCTGATTATCCCAATCATTCTGGTGTACACCTTCTGGAGCTACTACGTCTTTCGCGGCAAAGTTCAACATGGTGAGGGGTATCATTGATGGAACAATCAATCTGGAAACGTCTGATGTGGCTGGTGATCCTGTGGGGGGGAAGCGTCTTGGCTCTGGCCGCCGTCGGTATGTTCTTTCGCCTGTTGATGACTGCGGCAGGCTTTAAGTCCTGATAAACATGAATAAACGCCGGGCGGCGCCTGCACTTCCCGGCGAACTCACCGCCCTCACTTATTAAACAAACGCGCAATAGCTCTCGATTTTATGCAACAGGCGATTGCCTTTACGGCGATTAAATTATTGAATAGTCACCCGGCGAAATTATCGCCACGTCCACAGCTAACGTGCCAGAGGGTGCATGATGTTTAAGAAAGGGTTAACGGTGTTATTGCTGGCCAGCGCGCTTTTCTCCGGCCAGCTTTTCGCTACTCATCAGGGACATGAATATCTTCAGGTACAGGATGCCGATCATTTGTTACGCCACACGGCAGACAGCGATGAGCTGAGGGTGACGGCGGAAGAATCCGCCGCCGATCTACGCGAACACCATCACTGGCAAAAATCACGCAAGCCAGATACACATCTGAGTTAGCCTTTCCGCTTCGGCAGTGTTTTCATCAGCTCATCAGGGCTGACAGAAGCCACTACGCTGCCCGGCAACGGCATTTTCAGAATGTGGTGTTTCATCTTGCCGATAACGTGCATTTCGCACGGTCGGCAATCAAATTTCAGCGTCAGCACTTCATCACCATTCACCAATTGCATCGGAGTGGCTTTCCAGCTTTTGATATTCCCTTTTGCCTGTTTTGGACACAGATTGAATGCAAAACGCAGGCAGTGCTTGGTGATCATCACCGGTACATCGCCCTTTTCTTCATGCGCTTCATATGCAGCATCAATCAACTGGACGCCATAACGGTGGTAAAACTCACGCGCTTTATGGTTATAGACGTTGGACAGAAAACTCAAATGCGTCTGCGGATAGACCGGCGCCGGTTGGGCAACGGGTTTACGACTGCCCCGCTGGTAGTTTTCCAGCCGTGCGGTATCCAGCATGTCGATGGCTTCGCGGCGTAGTTGGTTGAGTTGACCATTCGGCACAAACAGCGCCCCCGGCAGATTCACCTGAATATCGCGGGCGTAGTACAGCGTCTGTCCAAGTTTTGCCAGGCCATCCTGCAAGTTACTCAACGCTTTTTCGGCGTTGTTCGCTTCTTCAAACTGGCCGTCCAGCGTATGGGTGATACTCACGCCGTCTTCACTGGTCAACGTCAGGATCAACTGTTCCTGCCAGCCGCCCAATTCAATATCAACCGCGACACGGCGTTCGCTGGATGTCTTGGTTAACGCTTGCTGCCAGTTATGATCGAGATTGCGATTGAGCGGATGGTGCGGCCGAACTTTGTGCAGGTCCGTTGGCATTTCATTCGGCCATACCCGATAACGATTATTCCCCGTTTTTTCTACCGTATTGGCACGGAATCCAACCACATCACGCTTAATCAATACGTTCAGGCCATCCCCGTTTGCCAGGGGTTCCGTCACCTCGACATCAAGATAATCCTTCGCCACCTTCAGGACTTCACCCACCGGCAAGCCAATGAATTTAGGCGAGTCGAATGCGCCGATGTCGCCCTTACGGGCATTGACAAAATAGTCAGTGCTGCCGCGGTGGAAAGTTTTCTCTGTAGATGGAGTGAAGAAATGCTTAGTGCGACCTGCAGATGAACGTGCCAGATCGCCACGTTCTTCGATGATGGCATCCAGCCTCTGCCGATAATGTGCAGTGATGTTCTTCACATAGCTCATGTCTTTGTAGCGCCCTTCAATTTTGAAGGAACGTACTCCGGCATCAATCAATGCACCGAGGTTGGCGGTCTGATCGTTATCTTTCATCGACAGCAGGTGTTTTTCATACGACACCACCCGGCCCTGATCGTCTTTCAGGGTATACGGTAGTCGGCAGGCTTGTGAACAGTCGCCGCGGTTAGCGCTGCGCCCGGTTTGCGCATGAGAGATATAGCACTGGCCTGAATAAGCAACGCATAACGCGCCGTGGATGAAAAACTCGATCGTCGCATCCGTCGCCTGATGAATCGCGTGAATCTGCTCAAGACTCAGTTCACGCGCCAGTACAATCTGCGAGAATCCGACGTCAGAAAGAAACTTCGCCTTCTCGACGCTGCGAATATCACACTGGGTGCTGGCATGCAGTTCAATCGGCGGGATATCCAGTTCCATAATCCCCATATCCTGCACAATCAGCGCATCAACGCCAGTCTGATACAAATCGGTAATTAACCGCTGAGCAGGTTCCAGCTCATCATCATGCAAAATCGTGTTCAGCGTCACAAAGATTTTCGCCCCATATCGATGAGCGAATGGCACCAGTTCAGCAATGTCTTTCAGGCTGTTACTGGCGTTGTGACGCGCACCAAAACCGGGACCGCCAATGTATACGGCATCCGCGCCGTGCAAAATGGCTTCGCGCGCAATGGCGGTATCACGAGCCGGGCTTAACAATTCAAGGTGATGAGGTTGCTGGCGCATACAGTTGTTACCATCCACAAGCGGTAAAAATGGCGGCTATTGTAGTCAGAAGCGCGGCATTTCGGAATAGTTTTCCCGATTAACCGCGTGGGTAATGGATCAGGGAATGAAAGTGAACCGTCTGTTCGCTGCTGTTACGGTAACTATGTGCAGTATCACCCGCAAAGCGGACACCCTCACCCGATTTGATGGTTCGCCACTGCCCATCAATGCACATATCCAGCAGGCCATTAATCACCACTACGTGCTCAATCACACCGGTTTCATGCGGGGTAGATTCACTCAACGCCCCCGGTGCCAGCAATATTGAAAAATGGTCAAAGCAGAGTTGTGGGTCCCATGGAAACAGCGGTGTCACTATCATTGCCTGCTGTTGGGGATCAAACGTCGCTGCGCCTGCTGACTCGGGTGGTGAAATAAACGTCGAAAACGGCACGTTCAGTCCGGTGGCAATTTTCCATAACGTCGCCACTGTTGGACTGGATTCGTTGCGTTCTATCTGCCCCAACATGGCTTTGGATACACCGGTTTCTTCTGCCAGACGCGACAGACTCCATTCCCGCTGGTGACGTAATGTCCGGAGCGTGGTAGCCAGATAGTGGGTTAAATTGTCCATTGTCGCCTTCCTCTATCTCCTGTTTCTGTCCAGCAGCTTATCACTTGTACGCTATAACGCACAGTGCTACAGTCAATGACCGTTATAACGCACGCGGAGTCGCTATGCGCACATTATCAATCCCTTTGCCCACCGTTTTATCCGGTTTTGTTGCCGTGCTGGTCGGCTATGCAAGCTCGGCAGCCATCATCTGGCAAGCGGCGATAGCCGCAGGCGCAACGACCGGACAGATTGCGGGCTGGATGACCGCACTGGGAATCGCGATGGGCGTGAGTACGCTGGCATTGTCAGTGTGGTATCGTGCCCCCATTCTGACCGCCTGGTCTACGCCCGGGGCTGCGCTGCTGGTTACGGGTCTACAAGGCGTGACCATTCAGGATGCAATCGGCGTTTTTATTGTTGCTAACGCGCTGATAGTCCTGTGTGGTGTGACGGGGTTGTTTGCACGTCTGATGCAGATAATCCCACACTCACTGGCGTCGGCAATGCTGGCCGGGATCCTGCTGCGTTTTGGTTTGCAGGCATTCAATAGCCTTAATAATGAGCTTCTCCTGTGCGGCAGCATGCTGCTGGCGTGGCTGGTGCTAAAAGTTGTCGCGCCCAGGTACGCCGTCATTGCTGCCATGCTGGTGGGTATCGCTATCGCACTGCTAAAAGGTGACATTGTCACTAATAACATTGATTTATCTCCGGTGATACCTGAATTCATTGCCCCCCACTTTTCTCTTGCACACAGTATCAGCATCGCATTGCCGTTCTTCCTGGTCACCATGGCGTCACAAAATGCCCCCGGCATTGCCACCATGAAAGCGTCAGGTTATTCCTTGCCCGTTTCACCGCTGATTATTTTCACGGGGCTGCTGGCGTTACTGTTTTCACCCTTTGGCGTCTACTCCATCTGTATTGCCGCCATCACCGCCGCAATTTGCCAAAGCCCGGATGCGCATCCTGATGCCCAGCGACGCTGGTTAGCCGCTGCCGCTGCCGGGGTGTTCTACCTTCTGGCCGGAGTGTTTGGTGGGTCGGTAACCGGATTGATGGCCGCTCTGCCGGCAAGCTGGGTCCAGATGCTGGCTGGCCTCGCCTTGCTCGGTACGATTAGCGGTAGTCTGTATCAGGCATTGCTCCATGAAGCGGAGCGAGATGCTGCCATCGTCACCTTTCTGGTTACAGCCAGCGGTTTGACCTTATTGGGGGTTGGCTCTGCGTTCTGGGGATTAATCGCCGGAGGGATATGCTATGCCGTGCTGAGATTATCGCGACGCACGTAATTGCGTTGGCGTCTTGCCCGTCACCTGCTTAAACCGGTTGCTAAAATGGCTTGCTGAACTGAATCCGCAAGCCATCGCGATATCCGACAAGCTACGTGAAGAATAACGGACCAGTTGCTGCGCCAGCGCCATACGACGCTGCATAACATACTGATGCGGGGCCATATTCATTGACTGGCGAAACATTCTGGCAAAGTGGAAATCGCTCAATGCCGCTTCGCCAGCCAAATCGCTGAGGGTCATTGGGTAGGCCAGATGCGCGTCAATATAGGCCAGCACGTTGCGCAATGTGGCTGGCGCAAGCCCACCGGTTACCGCCGGCGGCCGCCATTGAACATTGCTGTAATGTTGAATCAGATGCGTCAGCAACAGCGAAGATGCCGCGCTGAGCGTCAGGTGATTAGCCGGTTGTTGCCAGTCATTACCCAGTAAAAACTGGCGATAAACCGCCGTGATCCCCGGATCGCTGCCGAACGTATGTTCGTCCAGCGTGAAGCTGTAAGGGCTTTTGTCCCACACTTTCTCACCCACTTCCCGTAGATGCGCGTCGGTACAATAAAGATGTACAAAGGAGAGATCGTCACGAATATCCCAACTGGATTCGCTGTCTTTCGGCATCAGGCAGAAGCGATCCGGGCCGCCGCCGTTTTTCCAGCCCCCAGCCGTCTTGTGATAGCTCTCGTAGCCATCCGCGACATATAAGCTGAGTGTGTGGTGATCGCAATATTGGGTAATGGTGTCGCGTTTGTTTGACCACGCCGCCAGTTGGATACCTGAATGTAACGCAACCGATTCATGCAGCACGGCATTATGTTTGCGTAAGTTTTCAAAGGCGCCATAGGGCTGAGACATACCATCACATTCAGAATAAGTTAGCAGGCTTTCAGTCTATAACAGCCACATGTTGTTAACAGCCTCCTTTTCATGTTTGCGAGAAAAAAAGCGCAAGATTTTGCAAGTCGCCCGCAATCAGATGAAAGCCAACCCTGGCCAGTCATGACACTGTGTGCAATCAAATACAAAAATGAGAGAGATGTATGAACGCATTGTTGTACTGCCTGGTGGTCGTGATATGGGGAACGACATGGATTGCCATTTACCTGCAGCAAGGGCCGGTTGCTGCCCCGGTCTCTATCTTTTGGCGCTTTGCGGTCGCCAGCTCAGTGATGATCCTTCTCCTGCTGTTCAGCGGCAAATTGCGTAAGCTCTCCGGGCGCGACCATCTGTTTTGTCTGTTACAGGGCGGATGTGTTTTTTGCTTCAATTTCTGGTGTTTTTACACGGCAGCGGCCTGGATTAACACCGGTCTGGAATCAGTAATTTTCTCGATGGCCGTGCTGTTTAATGCGGTGAATAGTTTTGTATTTTTTGGTCAAAAACCACCGCTACGCTTTTATTTCGCCGCGGCGCTGGGGTTGACGGGTATCATCACCCTGTTCTGGCAGGATTTGGTCAATAGCGGCCTGAATCACTCGCTTCTGCTGGGTATTGGTTTAAGCGCTCTGGGAACGTTTGGTTTTTCCCTTGGCAATATGATCAGCCTGCGTCATCAGAAAAAAGGGCTGGAGGTGATGACCACCAACAGCTGGGCCATGCTGTACGGTACCTTGCTGATTGCCACCATTGCACTGGTTCGCGGTGATGACTTCACACCGCAGTGGACGTTTAGCTACCTTAGCGCACTGTTGTATCTGGCTATTTTTGGCTCTGTGATTGCCTTCGGCGCTTATTTCACACTGGTAGGACGCATCGGTCCAAGTAAGGCCGCTTACAGTACGTTGCTTTTCCCTCTGGTGGCGCTCACGCTGTCAACGCTGTATGAAGGGTATGTCTGGCAGGCTAACGCAATTGCCGGTTTAGTGCTGATTTTACTGGGAAATCTGGTGATGTTTGCACGGCCGGAAGCCTTGATGGGAAAACTGTTGTACCGTCGGCGAGTGGCATAAAAAGAACGCACCATCCGCAGATGGTGCGTTCTTCATTATTATTTTTTGTTCACATCAAACATGGAGGCATCTGTCGCCATGTCATCAACAACTTTCTTCAACGTTTCGAACGCCATTGGCGTGCTTTCGTTGTTCAGGTCTTTACCTTCACCCTGACGCACAACTTTAATCACAGGTTTATTGGTTGCCGGATCGATCAGCTCACCCTCGAAATAAAGGTGGGTATCCATGGTACGGTGACCCGTCGCCATTTGTGTTCCTGCAACGAGCAACGCAACCGGGATCACTTCATAGAATTGCAGACCTTCTTTGCTGGTCGCAACACCGGTGATCGCCCCGCGGAAAATCAGACTGCGTGGCCCTGGCGTTGCCACCAGAGGTTTACGCTTGCTGATGGCCGTTTTCATCTGCGTGTTGGTATAGTTCAACAGTTGATCAAGAACCTTCTGTCCTACCTGCGTAGTAGGTTTAGGAACCGGGTAATACGTTATCGGGTTATACACGATACTGTCATATTTGGATTCATTATAGTTCGGGTCAACCCAACGAAGTACCGGTTGTCCCGTTGCTGATTTTGTTTCCTTCAGGTCAGAATAATTTTTTAAAAACCCAGAATATTTATCCGGCTGCGTCACTTTTGACGCACAGCCCGATAATGCCAACAGACCAGTAAGCACTGCAACTTTAAATAAAGTTTGAGTACGCATGAAACGATCCCTTTAGTTTTCGCAATGATGCATAAAAAGGATAGCAAAACAGTTTCATTTTGGATGTACTAAAAATGGTAACGACCGCACAATTTTTTCTCTGCGCTCAGCACAAAAAAATGCTGAACACAGAAAGAGTTAAGCCAGACGGGATGTTCAGGCAGTTTTACGCGCCAGCATGGTGGCAAAGCGCAGTTTAATGCGGTTGCCATTTTCATCTGTACGATGAAGTTCACCCACGTCTTCATTGTATTTCAGCAGATCCCATCCACTGTAATAGTGACGTAATTCACCTGCTTTAAATGCAAACGGGAAACCGACGGTGCACGGGAAATCATCGGTATCCATTGCCGCTACGATTAAATTATATCCACCCGGTTTCGTGCAACGTTGCATATTTTCGATAAGCCCCGGGATCGTTTTCGCTTCCAGGAACATCAGCACCACGGTAGAAAGAATAAAGTCATATTCGCCATCAAAGCTGAGTGCATTCAGGTCTGCGACGTTCGAGTGCAAATTGGTCAGCCCTTCAGCCGCTTTGATGCGCTCAAGATTAGCGATGCTCATGGGGTTTTTATCCCACGCGGTGACATCATAGCCGTTTGCCGCCAGATACAGACTGTTCCGGCCATTGCCACAGCCCAGATCCAGTGTTTTACCTGGCGGGACAATGTTGGCCGCTTCAACAACCTCGGAATGGGTCCGGGTGAGATCGTATTTTTCAGTAAAGTAGTTTTCGTCGCAAAGGGTCATTATTTATCCTCAGATTTCAGTAATGCAGCACGCTCCGTGCGGATGAGCAGTTTCCCCTGCATCAGCAATGCAAACGTACGTACCAGTAATAACGCAATGATAAAATTGGTAAAAATAAACAGTGGAATCGACAGCGTATGGAAAAATCCCGATTCACTGGCATGTCCCAAATGTAGCCCTGTGGTTGCCAGTGCCGACACGCCGAACGAGAAGCTCCAGAAAGACGCATTAAACGGCTGGGACAGATACCACGGCATCAGCCTAAGCATAAACAGCAGCTGCAGCAGACCATAGCCAAACAGCATTTTCGCCAGCGTATCGCCCTCTCCGCCGTTGACGCTAAGCCATGCGCTACAGGCCACTAACGCGGGAGCCAATTGAATACCCAGCGACGTACGTAATACCGCGGGCAACTCACCAGAACTGCGTAAGCGCTGCAGGATCACCGGTTCAAGGCTAAGCCAGGAGAACACCCCTGCCCCTAAAAATACCAGTCCGGCATCGTTATAGCCGAGTGCACCGCAGGCCATCGCGCTGATAAAGTTATTGGCGACGGTTGGCAGATACAACCCCGGTGTGGTTGCTTCCTCGGGATGCGAACCTCGCCACAGGCCTGCCGTTTGCCAGGCTGCGTACGATAGCTGTATCACCACGCCAATGCTAAATAACCCGACGGCTAACGGGCGATACCAGGGAACAAAACCAATCGCGACCAGCATGGTTGTTGCCGGAAAAAGGCTGACAAAACTGCTCATCACCGGATGGCGGATTTCTGCCAGCACACTCTGGGGAAAACGCACTAAACGGGTCAGAAAAGCCAACGTTAACAGACCCCAAATAACCATCGCCAGGATGACTACCCCATCGCCAATCCAGTGGCTCACCGGCCATACCTGACTGGCGTATCGCCAGGCGAATCCCATGCCGATGGTGCCCAGTACCATGCCAAAATAACCGGCCGGAAGATTAAGGACCCGATCACTATGCTTGTTATTACTCATTTTGTTTATTTTTTAAAGTATATTTGAAATGCATTTTATGGAAATTATGGCGATTTAGCCAGTACGGAAAACTTTGCTACGTTTAACTAAGGTGTGCAACACGGAAATGAGCTATGACCAAATACCGTCTGAGCGACGAACCTCGCTCCTTCAGTTATCAGGATAATGGCAACAAAAGAAGCGTATTACTACGCCAGATAATTGCACTGATTGATTTTAATGATGTTCCGGCTGGCACGCCTGGTGGCTGGATTGATGATGAAGCCGTACTGGCGCAATGTGGTGATTGCTGGATTTACGATGAGAATGCGATGGCATTTGCGGGGGCAACCATTTCAGGAAATGCCCGTATTACGCAGGCCAGCGTGGTCAGAGAAGGCGCACAGATTGGCGGTGCCGTATGGATAGATCGGGCTGAAATTAGCCATGGCGCACAAATACGTGACAACGTCACCATTCAGGATTCTGTTGTACGTGGTGAGTGTCTTCTGTCGGGTGATGCGCGTGTTCTGGGAGGCTCCGAAGTCATCGCCGCCAAAGGGTTAACCCGTGAAAGTGACCAGCCCCTGCAAATATACGATCGCGCAACCGTAAACCATTCACGCATTGTGCATCAGGTAAAGATCTATGGCGATGCAACCATTGACTACGCCTTTATTGAACACCGCGCCGAGGTTTTTGATTATGCTCGCATCGAGGGTAATGAGGAAAATAACGTTTGGATCTGCGATTGTGCGAAGGTATACGGTAACGCCCGCATCATCGCTGGCACCGATGAAGATGCGATACCGACCCTGCGCTATAGCTCACAGGTGGCTGAGCATGCGGTGGTTGAAGGTAACTGTATTCTGAAACACCATGTGCTGGTCGGGGGGCATGCAACATTACGCGGCGGCCCGATCCTGCTGGACGGTCACATCCTGATTGAAGGCCACGCCTGTATTCTGGGGGAAGTGCTGATCGAGCATCATATTGAGATAACCGGTCAGGCCCACGTGGAAGCTTTTGATGGCGATGCAATCCATCTGCGCGGGCCAAAAGTGATCAACGGCGAACAGCGTATTACGCGCACCCCACTCGCCGGTTTATTCTGAAACGCTATCAATGATACGGGCATAGAGGTTCACATCATGATAACCATCATTGAGAAACTCCGCCTGCTTTAAACACCCTTCCAGTTGAAAACCGTTGCGCAGCGCCACCTGGTTACTTTCGAGGTTGTCCACGCGGCATTTAATAATGAACCGACGGATCTCGCCACGCTGAGCATAATGATGAATCAATGCCTGTAGCGACCGGGACATAATACCCTGCCCCTGATGACCTTCATCCAACCAGTAGCCGATGTAAGCCGCTTTATTCAGCGGTTCTATTTGGTTAAACGAGATAACGCCAACCACTTCACCTTGTTTGAAGATAAGGAACATTTTGGCGTAGCCACGCTGGTGCAACATCATATTCCCCTGCACATTCTTACGCGTATCGTCCTCAGATTCGACAAGCTGCGGCCAGTTCAGCGACCGCTGGAGCCAAACTTTATTTTTGAGCACCAGTTGGTGCAAAGGCGTGACGTGTTGTTCTTCTACTGCCCGCAGTTCCAGCGTGTCACTGACGGTAATAATTTCTGACATGTTTATCTCCTTTGCGATTGTAAACGGGGAATTTCTGACTGGCAGTAGCCGATATTAATCTGTTTATCGCCGGGGATGTCATATTTTTATGCTGTAACAGCAATCACTTAGAAACAATCTCTGGCGCGGAAGCCGTTACTCTGGATGTCCGGTTATCCCATGCATGGATAGGCCGTAATGATGACAACAACACTTTAATTCTATTGCTAAGGAGCAAGCATGGCAGCACCTTTGGGTCGTTTAGCACTTATTCCGCTTTTACTGATTACCGCCTGTCACCAACCCGCTCCCACCACGCAAGCGGGTCCAGTTCCCTTTGCCGTTAACAAACAACAGGTTGTAGATAATACCACGTTGGAAATTTCCCGTAGCGCGCTGGAATATAACATTCATAAAGTTCAACAACTGCTGGGAGACAAAACCCGGATGTGCGCCATTCTTAAAGGCGATGCGTATGGCCACGATCTCTCTCTGGTTACGCCGGTGATGATGCAAAACGGTGTGCAGTGTATTGGCATCGCCAGCAACGAGGAGATTAGCATTGTTCGCCAGTCAGGTTATACATCGCAACTAATGCGCGTTCGCAACGCGACGGAAAAAGAGATGCGCCAGGCGGCGGATTTTGATACCGAAGAGCTGATTGGTAATCTGGATATGGCTAAACGTCTGAGTGTCATTGCCCAGGAGAAAGGAAAAACGATTCGTATCCATCTGGCACTGAACTCTGGCGGTATGTCACGAAACGGTCTGGAAGTCAGCACCGCGGCAGGTCTGGAAGAGGCCCGCGCTATTTCCGCGTTACCCGGTCTGAAAATTGTTGGCATCATGTCGCATTTCCCGGAAGAAGATGCGGCGGTGGTTAAACGCGATCTGGCCCGTTTCAATACGCAATCGGCCCAGGTACTCAATATTACCGGGCTTAAGCGCGAAGATGTCACTCTGCATGTCGCGAATACTTTCGCCACCCTGACCGTTCCTGAATCCTGGCTCGACATGGTGCGTGTTGGCGGCATTTTTTACGGCGATACCATTGCCAGCACCGAATACAAACGCGTCATGACGTTTAAATCCGCAATCGCGTCGGTAAACCATTACCCCAAAGGAAATACCGTCGGGTATGACAGAACCTATACCCTTAAACGAAATTCCGTTCTTGCCAATATTCCGACGGGTTATGCAGATGGATATCGTCGTGTGTTCAGTAACGTGGGGCACGTATTGATCCACGGCCAGCGGGTTCCTGTGCTGGGTAAAACATCCATGAATACCGTGATTGTTGATGTAACCGATCTACCGCAGGTTGCCTCCGGCGATGAAGTGGTGTTATTCGGTAAACAGGGAAATGCGCAGGTGAGCGCAGAAGAAGTCGAAGAAATTAGCGGCGCGCTGTTCACTGAAATGTCGATCCTCTGGGGGGCGACAAACAAACGTGTGATGGTCGATTAACGCCTGAAACAGGAAGGGCTTCCGTTTCTCGCGGGAAGCCCTTTTACACAGTGAGCACAGTACTATTTAGCTCTCACTGACACTCTCTCTTTGCAAAATTTTGAGCAAATCTTCCTTCAGGTGGAGTTTCTGTTTCTTAAGACGAACAATGTCCAAACTGTATCCCCGACCATCCGAACCTTCCAGTCTGGAAATCTCATGATCAAGGCTGTTGTGTTTTTCGAATAAGGACAGAAAACGAGGATTCTCGGATTTCAGTCGGGAAATAAGGTCTCTGTATTCTGGAAACATACTTTCTCCCTGTTAGTGGTAAAGAATGTGTACAAGAAATACACACGATCAGCTTACCCGGTTAGGTCAGGGAAAAATGCGAACAGGATCGAGTAAATAGTGTACAGATTGTTACGGAAGAGGTTTCAGCAATGGCTCCCCGGAAGGAGAGCCATCAGAAGAGCAATTAACGCATTTCACGGTCGTCAACGTACTGACGTTTATCCGGTGCAGGCGGGAAGTACTGATACAGCCAGGTTTCACTGATAGCATCGCCCTGGCAGCGCAGGAACATGCGCATATCGACCGGGTCGGTTGAATCGGAGGTTGGATACCAGTCAAACTGGATACGATAGCCGTCGATAGGCTCCACGTAGAGAATTTCAATCTGATTCGCTTCGCCGCTGGAGAGCGTAATGACCGGTTCAATTCCCTTCGGCGCTGCCGCTTTCAGGTCTCCCCCCACGAAATCAACGGCAAAACGACGTGCCCATTTTTCTGGATAATGTTCGCCCGGAGCCCATCCTTCCGGGAAGCCACCCATACCGGTGCGGGTTGCCATCACACGGGCCAGCGGCGAACGTACCGGTGGTTGTGCGCTCCAGTACAGGCGATATTTGAATTCCAGATCGTCACCGGCTTTGATGGCTTTATCCGGCTGCCAGAAGCAGACGACGTTATCCAGCGTTTCACCCGTCGTCGGGATCTCCATCAGGCCGATGGTCCCCTTGCCCCACTGGTTTCGTGGTTCAACCCACAGGCTTGGCCGCTTGTTGTACCAACCCATGATGTCCTGGTAATGAGAGAAGTCACGATCGAGCTGCAGTAAGCCAAACCCTCTCGGGTTGTTATCGGTATAGGCATTGAACTGCAGTTTTTGCGGGTTATTCAGCGGACGGCAGATCCACTCACCATTGCCTCGCCACATAGCCAGACGGTCGGAGTCATGAATTTGCGGGTGAATGGTGTCACACATCCGGCGTTCATTGTTACCACAGCTGAACATGCTGGTCATCGGCGCAATGCCGAGTTGCTTGATGTCTTTACGCGCATAGACATGATTCTGCACATCCATGATCACCTGCGTTTTCTCACAGTGGATCACAAACTTAAACGCGCCAGTCACGCTTGGGCTATCGAGCAGTGCATAAACAGTAAATGAAGTGGCGCCCGGTTTAACCGTTTCGAACCAGAATGCGGTGAAGTCAGGAAACTCTTCTTTGCTGTCGGTATACGTATCGACCGCCAGACCACGCGCCGACAAACCGTACTGATAGGTGTCATCTACGGCGCGAAAATAGCTGGCTCCCAGGAAGGACACTACATCACGACGGGCCAGTTCAGGCGCTTTGAACACGCGGAAACCGGCAAAACCGAGGTCAGTTTGCCCTTCCAGCTGTTTGGTATCGACACCGGCATCGTTGTACTTGAAAAGCTCCGGACGGAAGTGGATCTCACGCGCCATATGCGTACTGTCATCAACCGAGAACATGCGTACGCGGCGACGGAAGCCCATTCCTACATGGAAGAACTGCGCGTCAAGCTGACGATTTTCAACGTTGTTCCACAGTGACTGTTCTGCGTCGTACTGAATACTGTTGTAAGCCTGCGGCGTCAGTTTCGCCAGCGTATCCGGCAATGCGCGCGGCGCACCGCCCCACGGCTTCTGTGCTAAATCATGGGCCATCGACTGCAGAACGGAAAAATCAAAACGTACGGTTTTTCCGTCTGCAATGTCAGACTCTGCCGCATAGGCGGCGCGGGAAAAGAGTGATGCAATACCACTGGTTCCGCACACGGCGGCCACTGCCATTGAACCTTTAATAAATCGTCTGCGATTCATGCCTGAAAGTGAGTCCTTCTGGTCGTGTAAATGGTCCCGCGCCGGTCAAAATCTGCGGCAAGAGAGTGCACATTTCTGACCGCTCACTCTAGACAAAATTCATTAATAATCCAATTGTTGGTCGCCGATTATCTGTACAAAATCGAAAATATTTTATGTCGATGAGAACAGGCCGAATCCCGTGTAAATTCCGTTAAAGCAAACCACACCGCCGTTTACTGCGCTCTTCTGCCTCCTGATACAACACAAACTCATCATATACCGCGCAGCCCAGCGCCTGTTCAAAGGCATCGCGGCTGGAATTACCGTGGCTGCGCGCCTGTGTTTCATTACCCAGATTAGACTGGAAAATCCCTGCAGCGCTCACCGGCAAGAAATCTTCGTAGGTGATGGGCTGAGCAACCAGCCAGCCCCGCTCGATGAGCGGTTGAGGATCGTCATCCGGGCGAATAGCCTGGCGATGCGCTTCGCCCGACGGCGTCAGACGATAACGGAACCAGGCCAGTCCCTGTTGGCGCAGCAGAAACTCGCTGTCCGGGAACGCCTTAAACACGTCCTGAAGATGCAGCTGGTGCGTCAGGTTATCTTTCCCGGTCCCCGCTTTACTCAACAGTTCGTCGTACAACACCCGGCCCTTTGGCGTCAGCGCCACACCACGTTGCTCAATTTCGCCAAAACGTGCTGTGTGCGTTCCACGCATTTCGCCGGCAAACAACACCGGCTCTTCCAGCGCCTTAAAGCTGGTCTGGCGCAGCAAGATGGGCACCTCGCGCCGTGGTGGGCCTTCAATGAGAATTTTCGGTGTAATACCGCACTCCGGCATCATCGACTGTACCCGATCGATATCCAGCGTGCGCGGCGTCAGGTGGTTGATATGGCAACCGGGAAAACAGACCACATCTGCAATCAGTCGATGCTCGTTATGCAAGGCATGATACGTTTGCTCGTCTACGGTGGCGTGTTGATGCCAACGGAACGTTTCCAGTGCCTCATGCACAAATTCCTGGGCTTGTGCAGGTGTGAAACTGCCCTGTGCATCAAACTCATCCAGCAATTCGTGACAACGACGTGTGAAAATATCACGCTTTGCGAGGATCTCCGCTGCCTGCTGGCGCAACACCACGTTCTCGATTAATTCGAGGCGTAATAGTGACGTAAATACCCGAAACGGGTTGCGCGAAAGCGAGGCATCGTCGATGGGGCGAAACGCCGTGGAATGGACGGGGACGCCCGCCTGGGAGAGATCGTAATAGCTGACCGGATAAATGCCCATAATGGCAAACATCCGCCGCAGTGTAGACAACTCCTGCGCCGTACCGACCCGGATAGCCCCATGTCGTTCAACATTGAGCCGCGCCAGTTCATCCGCATTGGCCAGTTTTTCATGCAGCGTCGGGTTATTTTCCAGTACCGCCAGATTCACATCAGCGACAAGTTCCAGCAACGTGCCATACTGCGGGACTTCCTGCTGGTACATTGCTGACATTGCCTGCGAAAATTGTTCCCGAATCTCATCTGCCGTGATGGTGTTCGCCATAATGTCATGCCTCCAGTGAATATTACCTGGAGTGTAGAAAACACCGCTGAGTCCGGTGGGAAGAATTTACAAACTGTGATCCCGCATAAATTCCCCCCTCCCACCAGGACAGTGAACTGCAGCTTACTGACGTGCTTTTAAATGACTTTCCAGCCATGGCAGCATCTGTTTTTTACGACTGAGCATACCTTCGACCTTGCAGGGTTGCGGTAATTCTGACAACTCAGATCCAGCAAACCACAGGCTGGTATCGCCAAGATTGATGTCCGTCAGCATCAGTACCACCAGCGCAGCCTGATTTTCCTCAGCATAGTGGGTCATCTCCTCGCGGAGATCGTCCAGCACACCGTCAACCTGGCACAGTGCATACAGCTCGAGTTGCGCCACGCAGACTTTATGCCCATGAATGGTGAACGTTTTAATGTCTTTATGCAGCAGCTCACGGGCACTCATGCCTTCGACGCTGGTTTTGGCCGACAGCAGATCACGGCTAAACGCGTCCAGATCCACACCCGTTTTTTGGGCCAGCGCCCCTACCGCCTGGCTGTCATCCGGCGTGGTAGTGGGCGAGCGAAGCGTGACAGTGTCACTTAGAATAGCCCCCAGTAGCAAAACAGCCTCAGCAGACGACAGCTGGCTGCGCTCGTCATCCGTCATCAGTTGCCACAACAGCGTCGCACTGCTGCCAACAGGCTTAACCCAAACCTCTGGAGGAAGACGAGTCACTAATCCGCCAAGTCGATGATGGTCGATGATACCGACGACATTGCTCTCAGACAGCGATTCCGGTCCTTGCGTCGGTTCGGTGAAATCGACCACCCACACATCCAGATCGGTCAGCGGAAACGTGAGTCGTTCGGGCATGTCCAGTCCTGCATGCGCAAAGATAAATTGCGTTTCGCGGTTAGGTTCCCCCGCACGCCATGCCGTCGCCTGCTGGCCGCGTAACGTAAGCCAGCGAGCTGTCATTGCCGCGGTGCAAATGGCATCGCTATCGGGGTTAAGGTGCCCTATTACATGGATCATTGGTGAGTGCCTTGTGATGATTGATGATGAAAAAGCGAACCATTGTCCGAGTATAACGACTGGCTACCTTCCCTTCCATGATCCCACCACGCGGTCACGCTGTACAAAACATAAGCAAAATAAATCAGTTGTAAGTAAAACGCGTTAAATGTTAATAATATTTTGCTATCAAGTTATCAAAAACAAACAACTTCACTTGTCACCGATACGGCTCTGTTTTTAACATCGCTTATGGAAAAAAATGTTCTGTTCAATCAGCGCATTCGCTTGCGCCATCTTCATACTTTTGTCGCCGTTGCCCAACAGGGAACGTTGGGGCGTGCGGCCGAAACCCTTAACCTGAGTCAACCAGCCCTCTCCAAAACGCTGAACGAACTGGAGCAACTGACCGGAACCCGACTCTTTGAACGCGGTCGCCTTGGCGCGCAGTTAACGTTGCCCGGCGAACAGTTTCTTACCCACGCGGTAAGAGTGCTGGATGCGCTCAATACTGCCGGACAGGCGTTAAACCAGCGAGAGGAGTCGCAGACGGATGTCGTACGAATTGGAGCCTTACCCACCGCTGCGTTGGGTATTCTTCCGGCGGTAATTGGTCCGTTCCATAAGCAGCAAATGGAGACTACGCTGCAAGTTGCCACCATGAGTAATCCCATGATTCTGGCTGGCTTAAAATCCGGGGAGATCGACCTCGGTATCGGTCGGATGGCCGATCCGGAATTAATGGTTGGTCTGAATTACGAGCTGTTGTTTCTTGAGTCGCTCAAACTGGTTGTGCGGCCGAATCATCCATTGTTGCAAGAGACCATCACGCTGAGTCGGGTAATGGAATGGCCCGTTGTGGTGTCACCCAAAGGAACTGCTCCTCGTCAGCACGCGGAGACGCTGCTGCAAAGCCAGGGTTGCAAAATGCCGCCAGGCTGCATCGAAACGCTATCTGCATCGCTTTCCCGCCAACTCACGGTTGACTACGACTATGTGTGGTTTGTGCCTTCAGGCGCAGTACGGGAAGATTTACGCCAGGCGACGCTGGTATCATTGCCGATTCCCGCCCACGGGGCGGGTGAACCTATTGGCATTCTTACCCGTGTAGACGTTCAGCTCTCCTCTGCCGCGCAAATCCTCATTGGCGCAATACGCAAAACCGTACCGTTTTGATTATTTAGGCAGACCTGTCGTTACCGACAAGTCCTGCCTACGTAAAAGTGCAGAAAAACATTCGCGGAATATATCTAATAAGCCGCACCTTTTCTTACAAGTAAATTAAGCAATACTTACTTTAGGTGGTGTTTTCAGCGAACAATATCTGTTGAAATCCCCCACCATAATCCGCAGCTCTGAAAATTTCCTTTTAAAATTCATAAAGAAATAGGAAATATTAATTTAATATATTGTACAGCACACATACACTAATCTGTTACTAACTCTCCCTAAATAAATCCTCAAAAAAGAATCACTCTTCCTCATCTACTGTTCAACTATAAACCGGAGCCATATAATCCTTACGTCATTTAACCTGTTATTAAGGAAAATAACATGAAATCTCTTACTTATTTAAGTGTAGCAGCGGCTCTGGTCGCAGGTGTGACTTTTCAGGTGCAGGCGGCTGATTCTGACGCAGCAAACATCGATTTTGTGGGAAACATTACAGCATCAACCTGTGATGTCAGCATTGATGGTGTTTCCGCATCAAAAGAAGTTCAGCTTCGTGATGTCACTGTTCAAGTAATGCAAGCAGCCGTCACTAATCCAGTGATGAAGACCAACTTCCAGATTACCGTTAAAAACTGCGCAACGGCACCGACTGGCGGTAAAGTAAAAGGGCAATTCTCAACAACAGGCAATTTTAATAGCACAACTAACGCGTTGTTAAACACTGTTGCTGCAGGTGATAAAGATGCTGGCTTCCAGGTAGAAGACACCAATACGAATACTATCATCGATTTCAACTCTGCAACGCCGCAGTCTGAAGCCAATTATGATGCCGATAACGGGGCAGTATTTGACTATACCGTTGGCTATATCTATTCAGGTTCCGGCACCCCGCAAGTTGGACAAGTTAAAGCAAATACCACCTTTACAACGACCTATCCTTAATAATTTTTAAAAGCTTAACAACCCTACTGCAATCTTATCAATTTGGGGTTGCAGTCATTAACATTAGAAACGAATAATATGATTTCAAAAAAAGCATTCATGATGATTATGTTTTCATCAGCCATTTCGTTCAGTTATTCGGCTACCGCCAGCCTGGTAATTAATGCAACTCGTGTTATTTATCTTTCTAATGCCAAAGAAGCATTAGTTAAAATGGTTAACCAGGGCCAGCAACCGTTATTAATACAGTCATGGTTAGATGATGGCCATGAAGATGGCGATCCACAAACCTTAGATATCCCTTTTATCGCTTCGCCACCAGTAAGCCGCGTCGACCCCAAACAAGGACTAACCGTACGCTTAAACTGGGATGGTCAGCCTTTGCCCTCCGACCGTGAAAGTGTTTATTGGTTTAACGCGCTTGAAATCCCCGGAAAAAACAAAGATGCAGCCAAATCAAATCAACTGCAAATTGCGCTTAAAACGCGTATCAAAGTGTTTTACCGCCCGGCCACCCTCCCCGGTTCACCTGACGAGGCCATTCAACATCTGAAATGGAGTCTGGCAAACAAGGGCAAACAAATCTGGGCGACGGCAAAAAATGACTCCCCTTACTTTGTCTCGCTGGTCGGTGCGAAGATTATCTCTGGGGGTAAAAAATACAGTATTGAACCCGATATGGTCGCCCCCTTTTCCAGCGCAAGCTATGAAGTGAAATCACTCACTACCCCGCGTTTTGAATCCGTGTCATGGACTGCTGTCAATGATTACGGTGGCAACGTTGACGCAACAGGAAAATAATAAAATTCGCGCAAGGATTGCCCTAATGTTGATGTCAAAACGCCGCCTGGCCACTTCTGTATGGGTATTGCTGGTTGTTTGTCAGACAGGATTTGCTGACGATAACTACATTGAATTCAACGATGACTTTATCTTCAGCAACGCAGGTAAAAAATCGACAATCGACGTATCACAATATGCGCGCGGCAACCCGGTGAAACCGGGTGTTTATACCGTCTCTATATGGATTAACGGTGAGCAACAACAGACTACAAAGATCCAGTTTATTGATAATCACACCCCAAACGCGTCTCCCTGTCTGACGCGTGAAGTGCTCGATGAAGCGAACGTCGATGTAAGCAAACTCCCCACGGAAAATGCAGACGAAGGTGAGTCACAATGCTACATGCTGGCAGACTATTACCCCTCATCCAGCGTGAGTTACGATCCCAACTCGCAGATTCTGATGCTCACCATTCCACAGCTGTTTCTCGTCAGCCACCCCGCGGGTTATGTTAATCCTGCACGTTGGGATGCCGGTATACCTGCTGCAATACTGAACTGGAACTTCAGCGGCTATCACAGTGAAAATGAGGGCAGCACCTCTGACAGTGGCTATCTGGGACTTGGCTATGGTCTCAATTTGGGGGCATGGCGGTTACGCTCCAGCGGCGCGCTGAACTGGACAAAAGACGATAGCGCAACCTGGGACAACTACGACCTCTATCTGGCACGCGACTTACCGTCCATCCGGGCGCAAATGGAACTGGGTCAGGTGACCTCTCGTAGCGAAGTGCTGGATAGTATCGGCATTAAAGGCGTACACCTTTATAACGACAAACGAATGGACCCCCATGATGGACGATACGTCCCGGTCATCAACGGCGTAGCGAACAGTAATGCTAAAATTACCGTACGACAGCAGTCGCGCATCATCTATGAGACCACCGTTCCCCCTGGTCCTTTTGCCCTGAAGGATTATTATTTGGCCATCAACGGTGCTGACCTCGACGTTACTGTAGAAGAGGCTGATGGCTCAAAACGCATGTTTACCGTGCCGTATGCTTCGGTCGCGCAATTGATGACTAAAGGTGAAGTCGACTGGGATTTTGCCGTTGGGACATTAGATGATGACAGCGACGATGATTCCCCGTGGGTGCTCACCACCAACGGTAATTATGGATTGAGCGATATTTTCACGCTATATGGCGGCATCCAGTCAATGGAAGAAGACTACCTGGCTGGGATGCTGGGTCTTGCTATGAACACCCGTCTTGGTGCCATCGCAGTCGATGTTATCCACTCTCGTGCGTCACTTGATGATATTGGAGTCCTGCAAGGGCAGAGTTACCGTTTAAGCTACAGTAACGTACTGGAGGCAACACGGACTAACTTCAGCTTTAGCGCCTATCGTTACAGTACCAAAGACTATCTCTCCCTTAATGACGCCATCTCTTTGCAAAATAGTATCGATAGCTATAGCGACGATCACGATACTAACCCTAACGATGCGTATCGCAACAACTACAGCCATTCTAAAAATGAGCTACAGGCTAACATCAATCAGCCCATTACCCTTAACGGCGAAGATTACGGCGCATTTTATCTCAGCGGCACCTGGACGAGTTATTGGGGTAACTCAGACAAAACGTCTCAATATTCGCTGGGCTACAGCAATACTTTCCGCTCCATTTCATGGAGTATCTCGCTGCAGCGCAGTTATAACGAATGGGGCGATGAAGATGACAGCCTGTACGTTGGGTTGAGTATTCCTTTTGGTAGCAATGCTCAGAACGATCAGCCGGCCTTCTCCAGTCTGAGCCTCAACGCCAATAGCGACTTTGGCGGCAATAACGGTTTCACCAGTACAGCCAGCGGCAACAGTAGCAATAGTAGATGGAACTACAGCCTCAGTACCACCGCTAACCAGAACAGCCAGGGAGAGGATACCTATTCCGTAAGTGGGTATTCCACCTATAACGGCGCGCATGGGGCAACCAGCGTTTCCGCTACGGTCGATAAAAAACATAATCAGCAATATTCCTTAAACAATAACGGCGGGGTGCTGTTACACAGCGGTGGATTGACGCTCTTACCGGGCAATGTCAACACACAAAGCGCCATCGCGCTTATTGAAGCGAAAGGCGCAGATGGCGCTACCACCAGCAATGGTTATGGCGAGATTGACAGCGCAGGATATGCCGTCGCTACCAGCCTGACCCCTTACGCTGAGAATACCGTCGGACTGGATCTCAGCACCATCAAGGCGGACGTTGAAGTAAAAAACACCTCGGCCGCCGTGGTGCCGCGCGATGGCGCTGTGGTGAAGGTCACCTTCGCCACCCAGCAAGGGCAATCGGTATTTGTCACTCTGAAGCGCAGCGATAACAGCTTTATTCCTCTGGGGGCCAATATTCTTAACGAACAGGGTGAATCCGTTGGCGCAATGGGTCAGGCAGGCCGCGCTTTTTTGCGCGGTATCGAACAACGAGGCAGTTTGAAGGTTATTTGGGGAAGCGATGCGGCAAGTTATTGCGATGTAACCTATCAACTCCCCGATGCACCCGCAATGATAGGTAAATCAATCCGTCTGGATACCTTAGTGTGTCAGATGCCAGAAGCTGGGAAATAGTTTATGCGCCGTGTAATGCTTATCTCTTTATTGTTATGTAGCTCATCGCTTTTCGCCGCGGATGTGACGGTGAATTTCAAAGCCAACTTACTCGCCACAACCTGTACCATTAATATTGTGGTCGGAAGTAGTAAAGCAGTGAACCAGACCATCGACTTTGGCGTATTAACATGGGCCGAAATAGAAGCACAGGGTAGCAATATTCGGAAAGATTTTTCTCTGGAATACAGTGATTGCTATATCACGAAGTCCGGAACGAAAACCGCGCAGACGTTGAACTGGATGCAAACCTTACCAAAGGCCAGCTCTTCATGGAATGGATATCCGACAGAAATGAAAGGTGGACATGTGGGCGTTGCAGGCGTGCTGTATCGTACCAGTAATCTCAATACGCCGTTGCCGCTCGGCGTAAACAATACTGAAAAAATAATCTGGAGCAGCACAGAGCGCAGCAACGGTAAGTTGCCGTTATCCCTATTTCTACGCCCAACATCTTATCCTGGCACCCCTACGACTTCGGGGATGTACAGTGCGACATTAACATTCACCACGACCTATCAGTAGGAGCCACCGTGAAATATATACCCGGAGTCTTATTATTGATATCCACGCCGTTATGGGCAGCGGTCACGACCAACACCAATGTACTCACGATAAGCGCGGAGGTGGTTAGCGGTAGCTGTAATATCAGTGCATCCGATGTTGATTTAGGCGATCTGGAGGCAAGTGCTTTCGCCAGCGGTGGCGCGTGGGCGAATCTATCCGCCACTGCGGTGGGCAATGTGGCTACAAAGTCGCTGAAGATAAGCGCACGCTGCGACTCCGGTTCCGTCGCCAAAACGCTAGTGTTGAGCTTTAAGCCGCAAAAAGCACAACTCAACGGCAACCAGATATTCCCTAATGAATATATCGGCCCTACGGGGCAGGTAACGGCGTCAACGGCGGCAGACAATGTCGGGGTGGTGGTTTTTAGCAGCGCAAATATTAATGTCCTCAATAGTGACAACACCTCGGCCGTCAACTTCACCAATTATATTGGTTCTGCCACTACCGATACCGATTATACCTTTAAAGTTCGATATCAAAGGGTGAATGCCGCAAAACCAGTTACACCAGGTGGTGTATTAAGCCAGGTACAAATTAGCGTGAGCTATAAATAATAAATACAGGGTTAGCTGATATGAAAACAGCGATTATTCGTAGAGTTTTGTCACTGTTCTTTTTGTTGCAAGTGATTATTGCATTTCCCACCTGGGCACTGGAATGCCCTCTGGATCAGAATTATGATATAAGCCTGAATGCAGGCACCATTAATATCGATAATTCAATTTTCTCACCCAATAGCAATATTGATGTAAAGCTGGCTGATATTACTGTGGGGGGGCAAGCTAAGGTGACTTGTAGTACGGGTAATGATGGTTCCGACTGGTGGGGTTGGGCAAATAATACTGCGGGGGTCCAATCTGATTCCTGGACAACCCAAGGTTTCAATTCGAGCACAACTTATACCTATAACAGAGGGTTTTGGCCTACGACGATTCCCGGCATTTACTATACCGTCTATGTGCCAGGGGGGAGTGACGGCGTATATTTACCCTCTTCTACATCCGCGACTCGAATGATGGATGTAAATATGAGCCTTAAAGAGTATATGTTCATGAACATACACGTTCAAATATGGCAGCGAGGTATAGTAACAGCGGTGGGTGATGCGAAGCCAACACAGAGTGGGTTGTTAGGAACAATTCGAGCTGGTGATGATGGTAACCCCCTGCTTAAGATCAACGTGAGTAGCAGCTCTTTTACTGTAAAATTCCAGACACCAACCTGCAATTTATCCGTCTCCCCCACCACCATCGACTTTGGCGATGTGGGTAATATAAACTACAGAAAAGGCTTCACGTTGAAAAACAGCGGTTGTGTTAATGCCTCAGGCGTTACCCTTAAACTAACCTCAACCAAAGTCATTTCGGATAATAACGGATTGGGTATTTTGGCCAATACCACGACTGGCACCTCAGCGGCGGGAGGACGGGGGGTGGCGGTTTCTTACGAGGATGGTTCACCTCGGAAATATTTGTCAGCAAATGACGCCAACTCTTCCGTCACCATCGATTTTGGCAGCATCGTAACGGCGAAAGATATTCCGATGGCGGGGCTATTCACCTGTGCTTCGGCTACCCAAGGTACCTGCGATGATTATACCCCCGGTGCGTTCACGGCCTCAGGGGTCATCAGCGCAACCTATAAGTAAGCGGGTCACCCGGTAATTCAGAGAACCGAATTACCGGATTGCTGACCTATCAGAAAGTTTCCCAATTATCCGTATTTATCGCACTTGACCGTGGTGATGAAGGTACTGGATTAACAACGGCTGCAACGCGTTTTATCGCACTTGTGCCCTGCAGGCGAAACGTGCCGACGGCTTCAGTTAAACGTGCCGCCTGCTCTTCCAGCGATGCCGCTGCAGCCGACGCTTCTTCAACCAGAGAGGCGTTTTGCTGCGTCACTTTATCCATCTCTGAAATCGCCTGACTTACCTGCACGATACCCCGGCTCTGTTCATCAGAGGCCGCTGCAATCTCCAGCATAATATCGGTGACACGTTTTACCGCATCAACGATATCCGTCATGGTATTACCCGCAGCCACAACTTCACCGGACCCTTGATCAATCAGGCGCACTGACTCACTGATCAATCCTTCAATCTCTTTCGCTGCCTGGGCGCTACGGCTTGCCAGCGTGCGAACTTCGCTGGCGACGACGGCAAATCCACGCCCTTGCTCTCCTGCCCGTGCCGCTTCCACCGCCGCATTCAGCGCCAGAATATTGGTCTGGAAGGCAATGCTGTTGATGACAGCGGTAATTTCAGAGATTTTTTTCGAGCTGGTCGAGATATTGCCCATGGTTTTCACTACGCCAGAAACCATCTGCCCACCGCGACTGGCCTTGCCGGAAGCATCTTCCGCCAGCTTGCTCGCATGGTGCGCGTTGTCCGCGTTTTGTTTCACCGTCGCAGTCAGTTCTTCCATGCTGGCTGCCGTTTGTTCAATCGCCGCGGCCTGTTCTTCAGTACGTGATGACAGATCAGTATTGCCCGCCGAGATTTCACTGGTGCCGCGATAAATTTCTTCCGCCCCCTGACGCACCGTGCCCACGGTTTTCACCAGCGAATGCTGCATCGTCTGAAGATGACGACTCAGGCGACCAATCTCACTGCGCCCGGTGGGTTCATCCCGCATGGTCAGATCGCCTGCTGAAATTTGCTCAATACGCTGGGCCGCACGCAACAGTGGATGAATCACGGTACGACGCAGGACAACAAACGTTATCACGGTTAACACCAGTGCCAGAATGAATGCGCCCAGCATAAAGGCCATGCCGATTTGGGTACGATAGTGGGCCTGCTCACTGAGGTTATTAGCCCTGGCAGTACGAATTTCTATGGCCTTCAGCAACACCTTGTTATAAGCCGTATCCAGCGGCCTGGCGTGTTCATTTTCATGGTTGATAATTGCTTCAAACATGCCGTTTCTGGCATATTTCAGCATCGGCTGCAGACCGTCGATATAAGCTTTGAAACTGGCGCTCAGTTCAGCGTCTAAGGCTTCGTCCTCCGACGTTTTCACGACGCGAGACAGATAGGCAGAAAAACCATCCTGCGATTGCTTAATGCGTTTTTCCGCCTCGGCGATATTGGCCTTCATATCATCCATTTCGGCAATGCGACTCGCTGCACCGGCGTGGATCATATTGATACGGGCTGTGCGTAGGTGATTGGAACTGTTAGATAACCCCATCCTGACCTGAATCTCATCGGTCACATCGCGCTGATCGCGATCGGCCTGCATAAGAAAATAGCTTGCCAGCCCGGAACTCAAAGCAAACAGCAGAAGGATGCCACCGAGAATGGAGGAAAACAGCGGAACCAGTCTGATTTGATGCAGAAAGCCCAGTTTATTCTGGGCTTGCATCGATATTGTATTGTCCATGACCGTCGACTCTCTTGTAGGGTTTATGCGTGAAAACACGCCCATTAGATAGTCATCGGCAATTCATAAAGTTTACTTACCGTGAAAAGCGCAAGATTCGTCACACTTTCACAACATCATTCAAAGAAATTCAGGAAAGTGCCAGCGGTGAATTCCGCTGGCCAATGAATCAGTTATCGCCAAAGTGGATAACGGTACGAATGGACTTACCCTGATGCATTAAATCAAACGCTTCGTTGATCTGCTCCAGCGGTAAGCGATGGGTAATAAACGGGTCCAACTGGATTTTCCCGCTCATCGCATCTTCAACCATTCCAGGCAGCTGTGTACGCCCTTTCACGCCGCCAAACGCCGACCCGCGCCACACACGCCCGGTCACCAACTGGAACGGACGCGTTTTGATCTCTTGCCCTGCTCCCGCCACGCCGATGATGATGCTTTCACCCCATCCTTTATGGCAGCATTCCAGCGCCGCACGCATGACATTTACGTTACCAATACATTCAAAGCTGAAGTCCACACCGCCGTCGGTAAGCTCGACAATCACATCCTGAATCGGTTTATCATAATCGGTTGGGTTGATGAAGTCGGTCGCGCCCATTTCACCCGCCAGCTTGAATTTTTCCGGGTTAGTATCAACCGCCAAAATACGTCCGGCTTTCGCCTGTGCCGCGCCCTGAATCACCGCCAGACCAATGCCGCCAAGACCAAATACGGCCATGGTATCGCCTTCTTTCACTTTCGCCGTGTTATGTACTGCCCCGATCCCGGTGGTTACGCCACAGCCCAGCAGACACACTTTATCCAGCGGCGCTTGCGGGTTAACCTTCGCCAGAGAGATCTCTGCGCAAACGGTGTATTCACTGAAGGTACTGGTCCCCATATAGTGATAGATGGGTTCGCCGTTATAAGAAAAACGCGTAGTGCCATCCGGCATCAGGCCTTTACCCTGGGTAGCACGTACGGCCTGACACAAGTTAGTTTTGCCAGACTTACAGAACTTACACTCACCACATTCTGCCGTGTACAGCGGGATCACATGGTCGCCCGCTTTCAGAGTGGTGACACCCTCACCCACTTCAACCACGATACCGCCGCCTTCATGGCCGAGTACTGCCGGAAACACACCTTCCGGATCGTCGCCAGAGAGCGTAAAAGCGTCAGTATGGCACACGCCTGTGTGGGTAATTTTAACCAGCACTTCACCTTTCTTTGGTGGTGCGACGTCGATTTCGACAATTTTTAACGGCTGGCCGGGGCCGAATGCAACTGCTGCACGTGATTTCATTTGTCTCTTCCCATTATTGCGAGGTGATGGTGTTATTTTAGATAAGCGCGCAGAAGATGGCCGATTTCAGCCATGCGCACAGCACGCTGGTCTGGGGTTGTATCCCCGCTGACCAGTTCATCTTTCAGGTGGATCTCAACCATTTCGCCCATCAGGCCATTGGATGCGCCGCGCACGGCGGCAATTTGTTGCAGGATCGCCAGACACGGCTCGCCGGACTCCAGCGCACGCTCAAGCGCATCGACCTGGCCGCGAATACGCCGCACACGGGTGAGAATGCGTTTTTTATCTTCAGGTGAATGCGGCATACGCCCTCCTAATACTATAGGGGGGTATACTATCAGAGTTTTTATATAATTGTAAAATATAAGATTTATTGAATATCAGTCGTTTAGATTAAGTTGCTCATCGCTTGCCACTCCGCCATCAACAGCACATTGCAGCGCGAAAGCCTCCAGCGACCACGCCTGCACCGTTTTACGTGTGATCTGCTAATCCCATAGACCGGACTTAACAACAAGTACGACGTGAATGCGGTTAGCGATGGGGTTTACGGAAATGAATATTTAAATATATTGCCATACATGTTAATTATTTATTCTAAATCAATATTAACAAAAATTATGTTGGTTAATTAAGTCTGACTATAAAATACAATTTTTTCAATTAATTGCTGACGTAATATTCTCTTGCCATTCGTTCTATTATTGAGGGAAGCTTATGTCATGGAATAAACACGAAGCGGTCTCGTATGCGCGAAGTCACGTACAAAAAAAAGCCAAGTCTATGTGCTCGAGCCGTTGCGGTGATTGATGCTTTACCAGGGCAAAATCCGTACGGGCACGCCTGTATTTACGATGGGTTGGGGACCAATGCACCAATAACTTAATTAACCAATCACCAAATCTAGGACTATTCTTAATTTTCTAAACAAGTAGAATTTTGGACATTTTTCAATATTGATTCTATCTGGCGTAGTGGTAATTTTCGTTCAATGAAATACTAACGAATAAGCAACGCATGACAATAATAACCAGCAAAACATTTAACCATCTAATCACTATCAATGGACTGCCGGGTTTCAAGGTACCCATCGCCCTTACCCACATCACGTCACAGGAAGCATAACTAACTGATACAAAAGAAAAGTAAACGGTAAGGTCGAGATAAAAAACCGTTTTCACTACACAGACTCTAATTCAGCACATCAGCTTTAATAATAAAAACATTGTATATGGTCTCTGTTGAAAATGCCGCTTCACGCACAGGACAAGAGAACATCAAAAAACGCCAGATAGTATTCTATCTAATTTTATTTACGTTGAAGTTCAAACAGCGCTCAACGCAATCTTAAACACTTATATATTAATGATGACATGTATGAAAACCAACTTAATTACTGCTATTACTCTCTCTTCTTTGCTATTGTCTGGAATTGCAGAAGCGGCTATCGGCACGACAACAAATGGTGTCACTACCTTTACCAAAACGCCTAATCCTGTCGGCACCATTACTATCACGGGTATTGATGGCGCAACGTACGATTTAGAAAACCTCCACGGGGCGATTGCGGGTCTTTCAGCAAATAAAGCCGATGTCACTCAGGCAAACAATATAGCTACCTTAGCAATTGCCAACCAACAGGCCATCACGCAACTCCAGCAGTCACAAGGTAATTTTGTCGATAAGCCAACCTATACTGCGGATAAAAACACCCAGGCAGCACTTGACCAACAACAGAATAACGATATCACACAAGCCATGCGGGACGCGGGGAATGCACAGAAAACCGCTGACAACAACACTAATGCCCTCAAAAACAAGGTTGATAGCAGCACGTTCAGCACCGATCAGCAGCGTCAGGATGGTGAATTACAGAAAGAAATCACCGATCGTACAGATGCTGATAACCAGCTCAGAACGGCAATCGGCACCAAAGCTGACGCAGCCCAGGTTGCCACTAACAAACAGGCCATCACAGATGAAGTGAAGACAGAAGCAACGCATTACCAGACGCTGACAGCGGGCCTGTCCCAAAAAGTTGCAGCTTCGTCGTTCGCTCAACGCTCGGCATCCGTCGATAAGTATCTGGCTGATGCCGCCGCTGAACGTGCAGCGACCAACGCGACGGTTGCGAAACACACCGACGAACTGGCCAATCATGAGCAACGCATCGAAACACTGGAGCAGAACACCAACGCTAACTTCGGTAAGCTGAAAAATGAAGTGGATCAAAACCGTAAACGCGCGTCCGCTGGCATCGCTGGTGTCGCAGCAATGGCGAATATCCCCCAGGTTATTGAGTCTCAGAGCGTCAACGTCGGCGCGGGTGTCGGTACGACGGATGGCGAAACAGCTTTGGCTGTCGGTTTCTCAGCCCGGGCATCAGAGCACGTTGTCGTTAAAGCGTCCGTTTCCAACGATACACAGCATAACTTTGTGGTTGGCGGCGGCATGTCTTATGGCTGGTAAGGAATAGGCCGTGGTCTGAACGCGTACTTATAGCGGCCACTTTTGATATCAACCACCACAGTATTTGCAGGAATTATCAGGTAAATAACGGGCCATAGCATGAAAAAGGCGGGATCTGTATCTTGCTTTTTCATGCTCCCGAAATGTCAGAGACACGCAATCGTAGATGTGGCATTACACCGTTGGAGATCCCCCACCCGCAGTAAATCACTGTATCTCGTCGTATAGCGAGGTGAGAGCATGTCTCGCTTCATTGCCCATGGTTGCTGTATCCCTTGTCCGGCAAACCAGAGCGTCCCTTTACCATTTTTAGCATTAAGCGTATCCAGAACCGTCATAAGTTTGTCGCTATTATGCCGCGGGACGTTTTCATCAAAAAGATTGAGCTGCGCCACACCGGAGCTGAAAAAATCCCCTAACATCACGCCTGCTTTTTGATAATGCCGCCCCTCTCGCCAGATGGCATCAAGGCAACGCGTCGCCGCACCAATAATATCCCGGCTGTCCTGGGTTGGCGTCAGTAGTTTTACCGACGCGTTGTTACCATAGTAAGGTTCGTTATGGGCAAATGGACTGGTTTTAATAAACGCAGAAATGAAGCGACAGAACTGGTGCTCTCCGCGCAACTTCTCCGCCGCACGTGAAGCATAGGTGCAAATAGCCTCCCGCATGGCATTATAATCCGTGAGCCGTACACCAAACGACCTTGAGCAGATGATTTCCTGCTTAACCGGCGCAAACTCATCCAGCGCCAGGCACGATTCGCCGCGCAATTCCCGTACGGTTCTTTCCAGCACCACGCTGAAATGTTTGCGGATAAAGCGAATATCGGTTTCAGCCAGGTCGCAAACCGTTTTAATGCCCATTGCATCCAGTTTCTTACCGATACGGCGACCAATGCCCCAGACTTCATCTACCGGAACGGCTGCCATCAGCTTGCGTTGGCGCTCGCTATTCGATAGATCGACCACGCTGCCCGTCTGATCCTGCCACTTTTTAGCCGCATAATTTGCCAGCTTAGCCAGTGTTTTGGTCTGAGCAATACCGACGCCCACCTTAAGATGCGTTTTCTGCAAAATAGCGTCCCTCATCTCGCAACCAAAATCAGTAAGATCTCTGCAGTTCCTCACCCCCGTCAAGTCACAGAACGCTTCATCAATACTATACCTTTCCACGCGCGGAGAGAGTTCCTCAAGGATGGACATGACTCTACTGCTCATATCCGCATACAGCTCGTAATTTGAGCTAAAACACGTCACACCGTAACGTCGGAACAACTCTTTTTGTTTGAAGTACGGCGCCCCCATTTGGATACCCAGTTTTTTGGCCTCCGCGCTGCAGGCAATAACACAGCCATCGTTATTTGAGAGAACCACCACCGGTTTATCACAGAGATCGGGCCGGAAAACGGTCTCACAGCTGGCGTAAAACGAATTTACATCGCAGAGCGCAAACATCAGCGCAGAGCCTTCACGGCATAGGTAACGACACCGAATACATTCAGTGATTCTTCACGACCGATAACGATCGGTGCATAAGCGCTGTTCATTGGAACGAGCTGTACCGTTGGACGAAGCTGCAGCCGCTTAACCGTGAACTCACCATCAACGGCAGCGATAATAATATCGCCATGTACCGCCGTCAGCGAACTGTCAACAACCAGCAAATCGCCATCATCGATCCCCCCCTCAATCATTGAATCCCCCGCGGCTTTCACGAAGTACGTGGCACTGGGATGCTGAATTAGCAATTCATTCAAATCGATGCCCCGCTCGACATAATCCGCAGCCGGGCTGGGAAACCCGCACTGAACAAGGTCACTAAACAAGGGAGCTGTATTGATTTCGCGGAGATCCGCTGGCTTGAGAAACAACATAATGACTCATCCAATATTAACTGTATTTATATACAGTAGTTTTATCTGAGCAGTTGTTCAAGCAGCTTTTTGTGGCGCTATGGCTATTCGCCTGAATTATAACGACTCGTGTCTGCACAAAAGTATCGTGACATGAAACCGGGTATAGTAGCGCCATAACATCATCAAAACGGACACACTATGACTACCGCAGGGAAAAGCAATCCGCTGGCCATTGGCGGCCTGATCGCGCTAACGCTCATCTGGAGCTATAGCTGGATTGCTATGAAACAGGTCACGCACTACATTGGTTCATTCGATTTCACCGCACTACGTTGTTCTTTTGGGGCATTGCTATTATTTATTGTCCTGATGCTACGTGGACGCGGAATGCGCCCGACCCCGTTCAGGTATACGTTGGCGATAGCCTTGTTACAAACGTGCGGCATGGTGGGATTATCACAGTGGGCGCTGGTCAGCGGCGGTGCGGGAAAAGTCGCTATTCTGAGTTATACCATGCCCTTCTGGGTGGTCATTATGGCCGCCCTTTTTCTCGGTGAACGCATGCGTCGTTTGCAGTACGTCGCTATTGCAGTGGCGGCGTTTGGCCTGGTACTGGTATTACAGCCGTGGCAACTGGACTTTTCGTCAATGAAGAGCGCGCTGCTGGCAATCCTCTCGGGCATCAGTTGGGGAGCCAGTGCAGTTGTTGCCAAACGTATGTACGCTCGTCATCCCAATATCGACCTGTTAGCACTCACCTCGTGGCAGATGCTGTATGCCGCGCTGGTGATGAGCCTGGTCGCCTGGCTGGTCCCACAGCGAACGCCTGACTGGCAGCCTGTCGTGTTCTGGGCATTAGGATACAGCGCCGTACTGGCAACAGCGCTGGCCTGGAGCTTATGGCTGTTTGTGCTGCGTAACCTGCCAGCCAGTATCGCCAGCTTAAGCACGCTGGCGGTACCGGTTTGCGGAGTACTCTTTTCCTGGTGGTTGCTCGGCGAAGAACCTGGCGTTGTCGAAGGTAGCGGGATTGTGCTGATTGTTCTGGCGCTAGCCATCATCAGCCTGAAGAAACGCGCCACGCAGGTGCAACGCGTTGAAAAAGAGATCTCTTGCGAAAAATAATCACGGAGAATAAAACACCCCGCATTACGCGGGGCGTTTGATCAGGAACGCTTACGCGGCATCATGCGCAGGAGCGTATTATCCTTCCAGAAATAGTGATGTAACAGAGCCGCAGCGGCATGCAGGCCAATGACAAAATAACCCAGGTTTGCCAGCGTTTCGTGCCATGATTTCAGCATATCGGCCAGTTCAAAATTGGCTTCTACTGCATGTGGCATAACAATGCCGAATGCAACCCACGGATTTCCCCGGTTATACATCATCACCAGGCCAATAATCGGCAGCGCAATAAACAGCAAATAGATAACCAGGTGCCCCAGATGCGCCATGCCAATCATCATCGGCTTCGGTTTTGGCTCAATCGGCGGTGCCGGATACTTAAGTCTGACCAGCAGACGCGCCACCATCAACGCTAAGATCGTGATACCACAGGAAACATGCACCATGTTGAACCCGGGACGATAGCTGCGCGGGAAAAATCCGCGAAACTCCATGGCACTGTAGGCCACAATGACCAACAAAAAGACCAGCCAGTGAATGCCAATTTGCAGGCCAGAATACTTATTCCCCATAACACTTCTCGAATAAAAACAATAATGCGTCAACATAACGGGCTTTTGTTAAAAATTCATTAAGTTTTGTTCACTCATTTTCAGTCAGTTATGTTTAACCGCAAAAACAGCTATTGCCGCGGATGCCTGACTGGACTATGCCTGGTAGGGAAAATATGTCGTACCGTCTCATCCTGACAGGAGAAAACCATGAGTAAAATTGGCATTAACGGTTTTGGTCGTATCGGTCGTCTGGTATTGCGTCGGCTACTGGAAGTCAAAAGCAGTGTGGAGGTCGTCGCTATCAATGACCTTACCTCACCGAAAATTCTCGCCTATCTGTTAAAACACGATTCAAACTACGGACCATTCCCCTGGAGCGTCGACTTTACCGAGGACGCACTGATTGTCGATGGTAAAAAAATTGCTGTTTACGCCGAAAAAGAGGCCAAAAATATTCCGTGGAAAACTACAGGTGCGGAAATTATTATCGAGTGCACCGGTTTTTATACCTCAACAGAAAAATCGCAGGCCCACCTGGATGCTGGTGCCCAAAAAGTGCTGATATCCGCCCCGGCGGGAGAGATGAAGACGATCGTCTTTAACGTGAATGACAACACGATGGATGCAAACGATCGGATTATTTCTGTCGCATCGTGCACCACTAACTGCCTGGCACCGATGGCAAAAGCGCTACACGATAATTTCGGTATTCAGCTTGGTACCATGACCACCATCCATGCCTATACCGGGACACAGTCACTGGTTGATGGGCCACGTGGTAAGGATCTGCGAGCTTCACGCGCGGCAGCAGAAAATATCATTCCTCATACCACCGGTGCGGCGAAGGCGATTGGTCTGGTGATCCCGGCCCTGAGCGGGAAATTAAAAGGCCACGCCCAGCGTGTTCCGGTAAAAACAGGCTCTGTCACTGAACTGGTGTCGATTCTGGGTAAAAAAGTCACTGCGGAAGAAGTTAACAACGCGCTGAAAAAGGCAACGCTGAACAATGCGTCATTCGGCTATACCGACGAAGAAATTGTCTCGTCAGATGTTATTGGCTCACATTTCGGTTCAGTATTTGATGCGACACAAACCGAAATCACCGAAGTGGGCGATCTGCAACTGGTAAAAACCGTGGCCTGGTACGATAACGAGTACGGTTTTGTCACCCAACTTATCCGTACGTTGGATAAATTTATCACGCTTTAGTGTTATGGCGGAGGATCGCCTCCGCCTCGTTTCATTTCCCGCTAATTCAATACGTTGTGAGTCTCTCCCCGTTTTCAATTCATTAAGTGTGCTATAGCTAACCTTTGCCACAGAGGGAGCACAGTAATGGAAGCACTGAGTCGTGAAACGTTAGAAACTATGATAGCGCAAGCCGTTGCCCACGCCGCCACCGTCTCAGTCTGGCCAATGGGTGAAGCCCCCGGAGCAAAAAACAGCGATGCGGTATTTACCCCCGAACCCAGACATACGGGAACCTCTCATTACGATCGTGCGGTAACCGGTATTCGTGCCCCAGAAATCACCGTCTACGCCCCCGCAAAACCGAATGGTGTGGGAATACTTGTCACCCCCGGCGGCTCTTATCGACGCGTGGTGCTGGACAAAGAAGGCAGCGCGCTGGCGCCCTTTTTTAATGCCCGCGGTTATACCCTGTTTGTCATGACCTATCGCATGCCGGGGGATAGTCACGAGGAAGCGTCAAACGCCCCGTTGGCCGATGCCCAACGTGCGATGCGCTACATTCGGGCTAACGCTCATGAGTGGAAAATCGATCCTGATCGTATCGGTGTCCTGGGCTTTTCCTCCGGCGGTCATGTGGCAGCCAGCCTGGGAACACGTTTTGCTGAATCAGTTTATACGCCCATCGATTGCGTAGACGAACAACCCGCCCGCCCCGCGTTCATGGCGCTGGTTTATCCGGTGATTAGCCTGCGTGAGAATATTGCTCATCCTGGCTCTCGCCTTGAATTAGTTGGTACGACCCCCGAAGAGCAGGATCTGCACCGCTATTCACTTGAAGAACGGGTTGAGAACACGACGCCACCAACATTCCTGCTGCATGCCATTGACGATCCGGCGGTGAAAGTCGAAAACAGTCTGGCATTTTTTAATGCGCTTCGCGCACAGGGGATTCCTGTTGAAATGCATCTGTTTGAACGCGGCAAACACGGCTTCGGTATTCGGGATACTCAAGGGTTACCGCTGGCCGTGTGGCCGGAAATGATGATGAACTGGATAGCCACAAAAGTGTGATGATTGTGCCGGGTGGCACACAGGATCACCCGGCTTATACTCGGCGTATCAGTATCAGGACTGCAGATAAACCACCTGCGTTTGCAGATATTCATGCAAGCCATGCTTACCGTCTGCGCCGCCAATCCCTGACTTACGCCATCCCGCATGGAACCCCTGCATTGCCTCGAAATTTTCGCGATTAATATAGGTTTCGCCAAACTTCAGCCCTTTAATCGCCTTCATCGCCGTATTCAGATTCTGCGTATAGATCGACGAAGTCAGCCCATAGTCGCTGTCATTGGCCATCGTCAGCGCCTCTTCCAGCGTATCAAACGCTACCACCGGCAGCACCGGACCAAACGTCTCCTCGTGCATAATCGCCATCTCCTGGCGCACGTCTAACAGCAACGTCGGCGGGTAGTAATAACCTTTACCGGCAACGGCCTTACCGCCTAGCACCACCCTGGCCCCCTCCTGCACTGCACGCGCCACTTTCCGTTCCACACGTTCCAGCGCAGCGGCGTTAATCAGCGGCCCCATCGCGATATCGTTACGCTCGGCCGGGTTACCAAACTGGACGGCTTTCATTGCCTCTCCCAGGCGATTCACAAACTGGTCATAGATACCTTTCTGGACATACACGCGTTCGGCACAGTTGCACACCTGACCGGTGTTAATCACCCGCGAGTCAACAATTGCCTTCACGGCCAGCTCAAGATCGGCATCATCCATGACGATTGCCGGCGCTTTACCACCCAACTCCAGACATACCTTAGTGATATTTTTCGCTGCTGCAGCCATGATTTTCTCGCCCGCCACAACGCTACCGGTCATGCTCACCATCGCTACTTTGGGGTTCCCGGCAAGTTCCTGACCGACCGTTTCACCACGTCCAAGCACCAGGTTAAATACCCCGCGCGGCAGACCAATATCATCAACAATCTTGGCAAAGGCGATCGCATTATTCGGCGTGAATTCGCTGGGTTTAATCACAATGCTATTACCCGTCAGCAAAGCTGGCGCCAGTTTGCGGGCAATCAGGAAAAACGGAAAGTTCCACGGCAGAATACCGGTTGTTACACCTAACGCACGCTTAAACAGCAGGATATTCTCACCCGGACGATCGCTTTGCAGGATCTCTCCTTCGTAACGCCGTGCCCACTCCGCCATATAATCGATGTAATCGGCGGTAAACGAGACTTCGACCTCGGCCAGCTGTTGGATCTTCCCGCCCTCTGCCACAATCAGCGCACTGATTTCACTGGCGCGTTGACGTATGCCCGCAGAAATTTTGCGTAGCCAGCTTGCACGTTCAATCGCGGGTAGCGCCTCCCATGCCGGCTGGGCCCGCTCCGCGGCATCAATCGCTTTACGTGCATCTTCAGCGCGTCCATCGGGAATACGCGAGATCAGCTCTTCAGTCGCTGGATTGACGACATCAATCCAGGCATCGTCGTGCCAGGTCACAAACTGCCCATCAATATACATAGGATGTTGTACGGGTACTGACATGCGCTTCTCCTGTGATTGATTTGTTTTTAACAAGTAAAACTATTGTTAATTAATACCAATCATGCATGGCGCATTACTGCTGGAATTGTCGTTCTGTGAGCCGCTTCATAAAAGCGTCTGGTAATGTCATGGCGAAGGGAAAAAACAGGCAGGATTTATGCCCGTTTGCGACAAAACATGCACAAACGGGCGGCAGAGATTACAGCGATCGGCTCGCCAGCAGGTCAGTCAGCGCCGTATCGTTTTGCAGATGCAGCCATGCTTCTTCAACATTCTGCGGAATATCAACATGGGCAATAAAATCACGACCGCGAGGGCCATAGCCGCTTGCATCATCGCGCAGTCTCGGCAATTCGCCGGTAATCAGTGAAAGATAGCGATCCACAGACCACAGTCCCTCCGCAGTCGGCGCGAAATCCACACCGCCGTTCTGTAGAGTCAACTCAGGGATAAAACCGGGAAAACTCAACCAGCGCGGCGCCTGCAGATCATCACGGGTTACACGCTGGAATGTCGCCATCGTGCGGCGTTGCATTGTAGGGTCCTGCACCACAATGACCGTGCGAATATTTTCTGTCGCCTGGTTCAGCAAGGCACAGCTAAAGCGTGCATTCTCACCGCAGTTTGTTGACTGGTCTTCCACCCAAATCGTCTCACCCGGAATTTGCCAGAACTGGTGCGCAATATCAGCCAGGATCGCCGCTTCTGCTCGTCCGCTGGTGCGGATGATGTTATAGCGCGGATGTTGAGCAATCGCGCTATACAGAAACGTTGTGGAATAGCCTATTCCCCCGCTAATCAGCAAGGGAATCTGGTGCTCTTTTGCTATCTGGCAGGCCGCATCGATAGTCGGGATCACCGCATTCCCCGCCAGAACCACACAGTCTGCCTGAATAGCGGCGTGGTCCACAAAATCGCTCTGCGCTAACCATTGTCCTACGGTATTTATCGCCGCAAGGGTAGGCGCGGAAAGTGTTGGAAACTGTCTCATGTTCGTGACTCCTGGTCTTTGTTCTGTAGACCGGTGTAGGCCTGAAAAGCGCCGCACCAGCAGGCACCGCTCCTTATCCGGTCTACGGCACCACCACGCGTTAGCCTGAAATCTGCTCCATCGCCTGCAGAATACGTTTATCCGAGATGGGATACGGCGTGCCAAGCTGCTGGGCAAAGTAGCTGACTCGCAGCTCTTCTATCATCCAGCGGATCTCTTTGACATCATCATCTTCACGCCGCGCAGGCGGCAGTTTATTGAACCACTGCTGCCAGGCCTGCTGCACGTTATCCACTTTCAACATCTGCGCCCGATCGCGGTGCGGATCAATCGCCAGTTTCTCCAGACGTTTTTCAATAGCCTGCAAATAACGCAACGTATCGCCCAGACGTTTGAAGCCGTTGCCGGTGACAAATCCACGGTACACCAGCCCGCCCATTTGCGATTTGATATCCGAAAGCCCCAGCGCCATGGTCATATCCACACGCCCTTTCAGACGTTTGTTGATGTTAAATACTGCCGTCAGGATCTGTTCGACCTGCTTCGCAATATCGACCACCGTGTCATTCAGCTCAGCCCGCACTTTTTCGTGCAACGCCGCAAAGCCCTCTTCCGTCCACACCGGGCCGCCGTTAGCGTCGATAAGTCTATCCACACCGCAGGAAATACAGTCGTCAATCAAATCCAGCACTTTGCCATACGGGTTAAAATACAGCCCCAGCTTCGCTTTGTTGGGCAGCTTCTCGTGTAAATATTTGATTGGTGATGGAATATTCAGCAGCAACAGACGGCGTAAACCGCACCACATCGCCTGCTGTTGCTCCAGCGGATTATCAAACAGTTTGATGGCAACGCTGTCTCGTTCATCCACCAGCGCTGGCCACGCTTTCACTTTATAGTTGCCGCGTTTTTGCTCGTAACTTTCCGGCAGTTGACCAAAGCTCCAGATGTGCAGACCGCTCTGTTCGATACCATCATCGGCCACCGCAGACAGCGTTTCCTGGACTTTACCCTTCAACGCATCTTTCAGATCCTGCAGTGAGCGTCCTTCCTGCAGCTTTTTGTTCTTATCGTCGACCACCCGGAACGTTATTTTCAGATGATCGGGCACCTGATCCCAGTGCCAGTCTTCACGGCCAACGGTGACGCCAGTCATCCGGCGCAGTTCACGCTCCAGCGAATCCAGCAGCGGCAGTTCCAGCGGCGTCACACGACCTAAAAATGCTTCCGCATAGTTCGGTGCCGGCACAAAGTTACGTCGTACCGGTTTTGGCAGTGATTTAATCAGCGCGATCACCAGTTCACGACGCAGCCCCGGGATTTGCCATTCAAAACCGCTCTCTTCAACCTGGTTTAGTAACGGCAGCGGAATATGCACGGTCACGCCATCCGCATCAGCGCCGGGTTCAAACTGGTAGCTTAACCGCAGTTTGATATTGCCCTGATGCCAGAAGTTCGGGTAATCCAGCTTGCTGATTTTCTCCGCGCCCTCTTTGATAAGCATGCTCTTTTCAAAGTTGAGCAGATCCGGTGTTTCACGGCTGACCTTCTTCCACCAGCTATCAAAATGGCGGGCGGAAACCACATCATGGCTGATGCGCTGGTCGTAAAACTCAAACAGCGTCTCATCATCGACCAAAATATCGCGACGACGTGATTTATGCTCCAGCTCTTCCACTTCCGCACGCAGCTTGAGGTTGTCACGGAAAAACGCATGCCGCGTCTGCCAGTCACCTTCCACCAATGCATGGCGAATAAACAGTTCACGCGATAGTGCAGGATCGATCTGGCTGTAGTTCACCTTACGGGCGGCAACAATCGGTAAGCCGTAAACAGTGACTTTTTCTGTCGCCATCACCGCCCCCTGGGCACGCTCCCAATGCGGTTCACTGTACGAACGTTTCATCAGATGCTGGGCAACCGGCTCCACCCACTCGGGATCGATTCGCGCGGCAATGCGCCCCCACAAACGGCTGGTTTCCACCAACTCTGCAACCATTGTCCACTTCGGCGGTTTTTTGAATAAACCGGAACCTGGGAAGATCGAGAAACGGGCATTACGCGCACCGGTAAATTCCTGTTTATCCGCATCTTTCATCCCGATATGCGACAGTAATCCGGTCAGCAACGCAACGTGGATTTCCCGATACTCAGCAGGTTCGCTATTGACCGGAATACCTAACTCTTTCACAACCTGACGCAGCTGCGTGTAGATATCCTGCCATTCGCGCACGCGCAGATAGTTAAGGAAATCAACCTTACACTGACGGCGGAACTGGTTCGACGACAGCGCCTTTTGTTGCTCGCCGAGGTAATTCCACAAATTTACAAATGCAAGGAAATCAGACTCTTTGTCGTGAAAGCGGCGGTGTTTCTCGTCGGAAGCCTGTTGCTTATCCATAGGACGTTCACGCGGGTCCTGAATGGACAGCGCCGAGGTAATGATCATCGCCTCACGGACGCAGCCATGTTTCTGCGCTTCCAGCACCATACGCGCCAGACGTGGGTCCACTGGCAATTGCGACAACTGACGGCCCAACGGCGTCAGTTTGTAAGCGGTTTGCTGCTCGTCGGTGGTAATCGCCCCCAGCTCTTCGAGCAAGCGTACACCATCCTGAATATTGCGTTTATCCGGGGCTTCAACAAACGGGAATGCCGCAATATCCCCCAGACCCAGCGCCGTCATTTGTAGAATAACCGACGCCAGATTGGTACGTAGAATTTCCGGATCGGTAAACTCCGGGCGCGACAGGAAATCATCTTCTGAATAGAGACGAATACAGATCCCTTCCGATACACGACCACAGCGACCTTTACGCTGGTTCGCAGAAGCCTGCGACACCGGTTCAATCGGCAAGCGCTGCACTTTGGTACGGTAGCTGTAGCGGCTGATACGTGCCGTTCCCGGGTCAATCACATACTTGATGCCAGGTACGGTCAGCGACGTTTCCGCCACGTTGGTCGCCAGCACGATACGGCGACCGCTGTGCGACTGGAACACGCAGTTCTGCTCGCTGTTGGAGAGTCGGGCATACAGCGGCAATACTTCGGTATGACGTAAATCCAGTTTGTTCAGTGCATCAGCGGTATCGCGAATTTCACGTTCACCACTCATGAAGATCAGAATGTCACCCTGGCTTTCGCGTCCCAGTTCATCAACGGCATCGAAAATTGCCTGCAACTGGTCGCGTTCGGTGTCATCCGCGTCTTCGACAATCGGGCGATAGCGTACTTCTACTGGATACGTTCGACCGGAGACTTCGATAATCGGCGCATTATTGAAATGCTTTGAAAAACGCTCCGGGTCGATGGTCGCCGAGGTGATAATGATTTTTAGATCCGGACGGCGCGGCAGAAGCTCTTTCAGATAGCCGAGCAGAAAGTCGATATTCAGACTGCGTTCGTGCGCTTCATCGATGATGATGGTGTCGTACTGCATCAGCATCCGATCCTGCTGGATTTCCGCCAGCAGAATACCGTCCGTCATCAGCTTAACCATGGTGTTATCGCTGACATGATCGCTAAAGCGGACTTTATAGCCGATACAGCCACCCGGCTCAGTGTGTAGCTCTTCAGCAATACGGTTGGCGACGGTACGCGCCGCCAGACGACGCGGCTGGGTATGACCGATCAGCCCCTTCACCCCTCGCCCCAGCTCCATACAAATTTTTGGTAGCTGGGTGGTTTTACCTGAACCGGTTTCCCCGGCAACAATCACCACCTGATGGTCGCGAATGGCTTCCAGAATATCCTGTTTTTTCTGGCTGACAGGCAGGTTTTCCGGGTAGGTAATTGTCGGTCGAGCGGCTTCACGCAGCACAACCTTACCGGCTGCCTGGTCAATCTCTTTTGCCATCTCCTGGTAAATGGCCTGTTGTGCATCAGGATTTTTAACCTTCTTCACGCCATGCAGGCGACGAGAAAAACGCTGTCTGTCGCGCAGCATCAGCGATTCCAGCTGTTGCTGCAGGATGTTGAAGGTTAATTTTTGTTGTTCTGTCATAGCGTTAGAGGGCAGTGCTCTGCCGGGTTAAATCTCTTGTAGATGATGGGTATAGAGTACCACATTGGCGCTTTTCATGTGTTGTTCAATAATTTCGAACATAGGATTCGATATATTGCGCTATCACTGCGGCAGGATTGTGAATAAAGTGTCAACAAGCAACGGGGCACATCCCCTTCAAACACATAAAAGGAAACACCCATGAGCAAGGTATTAGTTCTTAAATCCAGTATTCTGGCAGGGTACTCTCAGTCTGGTCAGTTGTCTGATTATTTTGTTGAACAGTGGCGTGAAAAGCACTCTGCTGACGAAATCACCGTCCGTGACCTGGCTGCAAATCCTGTTCCGGTACTGGATGGCGAACTGGTGGGTGCGATGCGCCCGAGCGATGCCCCGCTGACACCACGTCAACAAGAAGCACTGGCGCTGTCTGATGAGCTGATCGCTGAGCTGAAAGCGCATGATGTGATTGTTATCGCCGCGCCGATGTATAACTTCAACATCCCAACGCAGCTGAAAAACTACTTCGACCTGATTGCCCGTGCTGGCGTAACCTTCCGTTACACCGAGAAAGGCCCGGAAGGTCTGGTAACCGGAAAACGTGCTATCGTGCTGACCAGCCGTGGTGGTATCCATAAAGATACACCGACCGATCTGATCACCCCGTATCTGAATGTGTTCCTGGGCTTTATCGGTATCACCGACGTGAACGTCGTCTTCGCGGAAGGTATTGCTTACGGTCCGGAAGTGGCATCTAAAGCACAGTCCGATGCGAAAGCAGCAATCGACAGCGTCGTCGCTGCCTGATGATTGACCCTCTCACCATCCGGTGGGAGGGTACTTACTTCTTTGCCTGCTTCCCGTGGATGCGATTAATATCACGCCAAATGGTTGCATAATCCCTGCACTTCGCCAGATTTTCTTCCCAGCAATGCTGTAAAAATTGTTCCGGCTCCGCGACATCCCGGCTTAACAGCTTGAATACCCAACGATTCCAGACATACCACTTGAAAAGCCACATGATTTCACTCCAGGACGCTACCGGAGGGGGACTATATCAACATCGATATCATGCCGTGTGGCAACTATTGCGATGTCGATGAATAATTCAAGTGAATGCAATAATTGTCAGTTCCGGCTCAGAAATGAATTATTCTTTCCTTAACCATTTGCCATTTATGCCCTGTACATACTCGCCGGGTTTGGCGCGAGCAACCAGTTTTTGCCCGGCCATTTTTGCCACTTCATCTGGCGGAATATTATTGCTTTCAGCCAGTTGTTGATAACTGGCGTTGCGCGCTTTATTAATCTCATTCACCAGCGCCTGCGTTTCAGCATCCGTTTTCAGCGCGACAAGATAGCCGTTGAGCGTTTCACCTACCCGCCCCTGGGTTCTGGCTTCATTCAGCGTCAATGCCCACACGTTGCCGCTCAAAAAACTTAACGCCACCAGGATCGCTACAAGCTGTTTTTTCATCGTGACCTCAGAACAGATCGCTGCGCGATTTCAGTAAACTCTCGACGTCTTTATCCACTTTGATATGGATCTCGTGCTCGATTTTGACGTTCATATTGATAGTGATGGGCTCTTTAGGCGCAGCCACTTCGATTCTGGGGGTACACCCCGCCAGCAGAGATGACGCAAACAGGCCCAGCATGGCAGCTATCATTTTCATTGTTGTTCCTCACATTCCTTGCCTTCCGGGCAATGGGTTTCTGGCAGCGCCGCATTTTGCTCAAGCCATGCCTGTAAATTGTCACCAAAACGCAAACTGCGCCATAACGTAAATACGTTTTCCTCATGGGTGTAATTCAAATTAACGGTACCCACTTTGCCATCCACCCGGCTATTACCCGTGACGCTTGACTGCATAGTTAAAACACCCAGGTTATCCAGATTTATTTTCGTCCAGGAATGCGTTATTTCCATATAGCGTAACCAGTTGATCGCCGCACCGGCTGCCATGTTGTCTTTGACAACGGCATCCGCGGTGTCTTTATCAATACGTAACGTCATTGGTCCAGGGTTGGTCAACCATCCGTCGTTGATAATCCACTTTTCATTATTCAGCCATAACGGCAACGCACCGCTGACCGGACCCGACATCGCAAACTGCTTCGGATTTACCGCACTGATGAGTTCGCTGGAGGAGATATTCTGCACCCGTAACAATGCCGGATCGTGCTGCGGCATACGCAGTTGTTGCATAACCACTTTGCCACCCAGCAGTTCGGCGCTGACATCGCTTAACAGTAGCGGATTGTCCTCACTCCAGGGATATCCGCCCTGCAGATCGGCGGTGATGTTTGTCGCAGCAACCTGATTCACAACTTCTGCAATACGTAATGACACCGGCCCCCGCGTACCCAGTTGCCATGCGCCTTCACTAAAACGAAACGGCAGCACAAAATCGACACCGTTAATTTGGTTATCAGGCATCCAGGCACTGCCCCCTTTCAGTACGCCGTGCCCCCCCGCCTCAAAGCCCTGCTCCGGCGCGGCAGAGAATGCCACCTGCGCATACAGTTCACCTTCGCGCAGATTCATTTTCCAGTCCGGTGGTACCAATGGCTGGAAAACGCTGAGTGATTGTTTTGGCCACCAGGCCTGGCCACGCAGGCGGACCCCATCCCAGCGTCCATTCAACTGTACCGGACCCATTGCCCCGGCATGAAGTTGACCTTTAAACTGGAAAATCGTCGGATCGGTCCCTTCGACGCTGAACTTCAGCGTTGAAGGGGGTAAGACGCTGCCCCCACTAAAGAGCGTATTTCCGGCATCGAGCGAAAGCGCACCGCTAAACGTCGGTTTTTCGGCATCTCGGACCCACACGATCGGCGCATCCATCACCAGACGCGGGTTTTCCACCTTCATGGTGCCGTATTGCAGATGATCAAATCCGGTCGAGAGGTCGAAAAGTCTCAGGGTGTTGTCATGCCACTCCCCTTTGCCCGCGACATCCCAACGCGCATGCATCGGTGTAAAACTGCCTTTGCCCCAATACCGCCACTGCCAACGACCGGCATCAGGAAGAAAATCATTTGCCAGACCATCAAGGTGTAACTCAAAGCCCCCCATCTGGTTCTCATGCGCGCGTAAAATGGCCTGTAGCCGCCCATCCACACCGCGCTGTGTCACTTTAACGCCAGCCAATGGCCAGCGAATTTCGTCAATATCAAGTGAGTCGATGACTCGGCCACGCGAACGCAGCAATGCTCCAGGTTCAAACGCCAATTGCGGATCGTTCAGGCTGCCGGTGAGCCTTGCAGGTAACATGGCGTAGAAAATCAGATCGCCTTGTTTGGCTTCACCGGTCAACTGCAGCGGCATTTCGCTGTTATCCATGTTGAGCTTGCCGGGCCCCAGGGTTAACACCGCATTCCCTTTGCCGGCTTCACCTTGCGTCAGAATATTCAGACGCCCACTCACCACGGCATTTTCCAGGCCGGCCTGCCAGTTTTCGACTTTCACCCCCAGACGCCCGCTTAACGGGAACCCCTGATAAGGCCAGTTCCAGCGACCGTCACTGATAGTCAGTTGCTGACGCGTTATTTCCCATGGCAGATCGAGAAGCGGATCGGCCGCATCCCGTGCCATCACGATCAGTTGTCCGCTATTTTCTTGCCATTCCAGCTCCGCATCCACCAGCGTGGGTTCCTGCGGTAAACTGAGCGTTGCAACCGCATGCCCGCTCACAGGCAGTCCGTCAGGAACCAGCGGCATCGTAAATTCCCCAACCAGTTTTACCGGCGGTTGCCCTTCAAATGCCGCAACGTCCAGTTCATTTACCGTCAGATTTTGTCCATGCAGGCGCCCCTGGAATTTAACCTTTTCCCCCTGGTAGCGAAGCTGCTGAATAGACGATGTTAACGAAAGTGACAGTTTGCCCTGCCACTCCTGCCATGGAGAGAGAATAACGTTATCGATGTTAATCCAGGTATTGGGCAGCATCGATTGCCATTCCGCCAACGTTTTAGGCGCGACGGGTGAGGGTTGCGTCTGAGGCAGTTTGGCCAGGCAAGCAGAATCCACTTCAATCGTCTTGACGTTCAACAACCAACGACTCGGGTGCGACAGTTCGGCCTGAGTAATACGTGCTAACGGGCAATCATCGACCAGATAACGAAGTTCCGGGATATACAGTCCGTGTCGGGTCAGCCGTGGGCTCTCATCAAGCGCGATACGCGTGCCTACCGGTAACCAGACACCCACCAGCGTAGGCACCCACAAACCGAGTGTCATCAGCAGCGTCAGCGGCATGAGAATCAATAATAAGAGGAGTGCCAGAACGGCTTTATATTTACCCTTCATGGGTAGTTAATATCCTGATTTAGCGAAAATTTAAGCCGGTTTAGGCCTGTATTGTGGCATGTTTAACTAAACATGCCCACATTAAGAATAGATGCTCCCGCAAGATATGTCGTTTTTACAGAACGCAGAGTAATCGCAAAGATACTGATAAATCAATAGGATGGATATTAATTACATCCGTTCAGGACTGTTATGACAGCGATGCGTCAATCAATACCTTACATTGCAAAATGATGGGTTTACAGTGAGTGCGATTAGAATGCTCTGCTGTGCGTCTGTTGCCAAACAAAGGGGTTGTATGAATCATTCGCAAAGAGAAACGCTATGCGCCAGTCTGCCGTTAAACCCACTGCTGGACGCTGAGCTGACAGGTTATCAATGGGCGCGGAATCATGTTGGTCTGTCCGGAGCGGCAATTTATCACTTATATGGCAAGGCTGACGCGCCAGAGTTATTTCTGAAGCATGGCAAAGGCACCGTTGCTAATGATATCACCGATGAAATGGTCAGACTCAACTGGCTGCAGGCCTATATGCCTCTGCCCACCATCAATCATTTTAGCCGTACGGCTGATGAAGCGTGGCTTCTGACAACAGCAATCAGTGGAAAAACTGCTTTTCAGATGCTGGAAGACTATCCTGATGACCGTGGCGATATTGTTGATGCGCTGGCAGTATTCCTGCGTCGATTACATGCCATTCCAGTCAGCCACTGCCCTTTTAACAGCGACTATCCGTTTCGTCTCTCATTAGCCCATACACGAATGGTCAACGGTCTGGTAGATACCGATGATTTTGATGATGAACGTCATGACTGGTCTGCTGGACAAGTCTGGGATGCAATGCATACCCTTTTGCCATTTCCACCCGATCCCGTTGTGACGCATGGCGACTTCTCGCTTGATAACCTTATTTTTGCTGACGGCCGCGTGATGGGTTGTATTGACGTTGGTCGGGTTGGCATTGCCGATCGTTACCAGGACCTTGCGATCCTCTGGAGTTGTCTCGGGGAATTTTCACGGTCTTTACAGCAACGACTTTTTCAAACGTATGGCATTTCCCACCCAGACAGTAACAAAGTGCAGTTTCATTTGATGCTCGATGAGTTTTTTTAAACGCTACGTCTGCAATGTGGGGACGTACCGTATGTCCGTACCTGACTCCGCCTGCATGGGCAAAAAAACAACCAAAAGCCGCATGCAGTCTGACATGAGTGAAATCAGTTGTTGAAATTAAAGAACCTGCCCACACTAACAACAGATGCGTTGGAATTTTTCATTACGTCTTTGACTATCAATAATTTTTTTATATTTTGTAAAATAATTTGAATTGGATTAATGTGACGTCAAAATCACTGGAGAAAGTCTTATGAAACTCGCCATCTATAGTACAAAACAGTACGACAAGAAGTATCTGCAGCAGGTTAACGAGGCTTTTGGTTTTGAACTTGAATTTTTTGACTTTCTGTTGACGGAAAAGACGGCAAAAACAGCCCACGGTTGCGAAGCCGTGTGTATCTTCGTGAATGACGATGGCAGCCGCCCTGTTCTGGAAGAGCTGAAAAAGCACGGTGTGAAATACATTGCGCTGCGCTGCGCCGGGTTCAATAACGTCGATCTGGACGCCGCGAAAGAGTTGGGCTTGCAGGTTGTACGTGTTCCTGCCTATTCACCTGAAGCCGTCGCCGAACATGCAATCGGTATGATGATGACGCTGAACCGCCGTATCCATCGTGCTTATCAGCGTACTCGCGACGCCAATTTCTCACTTGAAGGTCTGACGGGTTTCACCATGTACGGCAAAACTGCCGGGGTGATTGGTACAGGTAAAATCGGTATTGCTGCACTGCGGATCCTGAAAGGGTTTGGTATGCGCCTGCTGGCGTTTGATCCGTATCCCAGCGCCGCTGCCCTTGAGTTAGGGGTTGAATATGTCGATCTTAAAACACTGTTTGCGGAGTCGGATGTTATTTCCCTGCACTGCCCGTTAACACCGGAAAATTATCATCTGCTCAATCACGAAGCCTTTGAGCAAATGAAAAATGGCGTGATGGTCATCAACACCAGCCGTGGTGCACTGATTGATTCTCAGGCAGCAATCGACGCGCTGAAAAACCAGAAGATCGGTTCCCTGGGTATGGACGTGTATGAAAATGAACGCGACCTGTTCTTTGAAGATAAGTCCAATGACGTGATTCAGGATGATGTGTTCCGTCGTTTGTCAGCCTGCCATAACGTCCTGTTCACCGGGCATCAGGCATTCCTGACTGCCGAAGCGTTGACCAGCATTTCTGAAACAACCTTGCAGAATCTGGCTCAAATCGCCAAAGGCGAAACCTGCCCGAACGCCCTCTTCTAATCATTCCGCTCCCCTGCCCTCAGGGGAGCACTTTCAGATAATCCCCGATGATAAATCTGGCGATATCATTATTATCATGAATGTGATCCCGTCACGAACGTAGAGAAAGTTAATGAAGAAAATTGTCACGCTGATTGCGCTCAGCATGCTTATGGCTGGCTGTGTGAGCAATGGAAAAATTTCCGTCAATCGCGAACAGTTACAGCACCACCGTTTTGTTTTACAGAGCGTCAATGGCAAGCCGGTAACCGTCGCCAATAACCCACCTGAATTAAGTTTCGGTGAAAATATGACGGTGTCGGGAAAAATGTGTAATCAGTTCCACGGTCAGGGCAAGCTGTCCGACGGTGAATTAAAAGTGAAAGACATGGCAATGACGCGCATGATGTGCGCCGATCCACAGCTTAACGCGCTCGACGGCATCGTCAGCGAGATGTTTAAGCAAGGCGCACAGGTCGATCTGACTGCTGACCAGTTAACACTGGCTACGGCAGAACAAACGTTGACGTTTAAACTGGCGGATTTAATGTAGTAAAAGCAGTGGCTCAATAATTCCCACAGCTTCCGGCGGCAAGCGACTGCTCGCTACAGCGTTTGCCGTTGGGTAATGCACACATCCCGATGGCAGAACCATCCAGTTGACGAGCAACGGATAGCGAACCGCCAATCATGGCACAGTTGGCTTCTCCGGAACTGGACATTGCAGCCTTCATGCCCGGTGCAACGTGTGCGGCCGTTGCCTGCTGAACAGGTTCACTACTGCAAGCCGATAATAATAACGCGGCACACCCTACCCAAAACGCTGCGCGCATCTTACTCCCCTCTGAATATTAACCAAACGACACAGCCATAAATAATAGGCAGCGGAAACACTGCCGTCGAGAGGCAAAATGCGCATTTATGCGTGCTGTTTACATTTTCTGGCAATTTTTTGGCTACTCCTTTGATCAAACCATTCATTCTGTTTATTCCAGGGACACAAAAGCGAAAATGTGCCTGAAAGCCTTTTGCTAAAATAAAAGAATAATTACAGGACTCGCTACTGTTACGCGTGTCCCTCTTTTTGCGCAATGTAAGGGTGTCAGTATGCAAACAATTGACGGTAATGGTGCGGTTGCTTCGGTTGCCTTTCGTACCAGCGAGGTTATCGCCATCTACCCGATTACGCCGAGCTCGACGATGGCGGAACAGGCAGACGCCTGGGCCGGGAACGGGCTTAAAAACGTCTGGGGAGATACCCCTCGCGTCGTAGAAATGCAGTCAGAAGGCGGCGCAATCGCGACCGTTCACGGCGCATTGCAGACCGGTGCGCTCTCAACGTCGTTTACCTCATCGCAGGGTCTGCTGTTGATGATCCCAACGCTGTACAAGCTGGCCGGTCAGTTGACGCCATTTGTGCTGCACGTTGCCGCGCGTACCATTGCTACTCATGCGCTGTCTATCTTCGGCGACCATTCCGACGTAATGGCCGTGCGCCAGACAGGCTGCGCCATGCTCTGCGCCAGCAGCGTCCAGGAAGCACAGGATTTCGCGCTGATTTCACAAATCGCCACGCTGAAAAGCCGCGTCCCTTTTATTCATTTCTTTGATGGTTTCCGCACATCGCATGAAATCAATAAAATTGTGCCGCTGGCCGATGACACGATCCTCAGCCTGATGCCGCAAGCTGAAATTGATGCACATCGGGCTCGTGCGCTTAATCCAGAGCATCCGGTTATTCGCGGGACGTCTGCCAACCCGGACACTTACTTCCAGTCACGCGAAGCGACGAACCCATGGTACAACGCGGTTTACGATCACGTAGAACAGGCGATGAACGATTTCGCCACGGCGACGGGTCGTCAGTACCAGCCATTTGAGTATTACGGTCATCCACAGGCAGAGCGTGTCATTATCTTGATGGGTTCCGCGATTGGTACCTGCGAAGAAGTCGTCGAAGAGTTACTTGCTCGTGGAGAGAAAGTTGGCGTCCTGAAAGTTCGGCTGTTCCGCCCCTTCTCCGCCAGACATTTACTGCAGGCATTACCAGAAACGGCGCGTAGCGTTGCCGTTCTGGATCGCACCAAAGAGCCTGGCGCCCAGGCTGAACCGTTGTATCTGGATGTAATGACCGCGTTGGCAGAAGCCTTTAACTGCGGCGAGCGGGAAACATTACCGCGCGTCATTGGCGGGCGTTACGGGCTTTCTTCTAAAGAGTTTGGCCCGGACTGCGTGATGGCGGTATTTAATGAACTGAGCAGCGCTAAGCCCAAATCGCGTTTTACGGTCGGTATTTATGACGACGTCACCAATTTGTCGCTGCCTCTGCCAGAAAACACCCTGCCCGGTACCGCCAAGCTCGAAGCGCTGTTCTATGGTCTGGGCAGCGACGGCAGCGTATCGGCCACCAAAAATAATATCAAGATTATCGGTAACTCCACGCCGTGGTACGCGCAGGGCTATTTCGTCTATGATTCGAAAAAAGCAGGCGGTCTGACCGTTTCTCATCTGCGCGTCAGTGAGAAGCCTATCCGTTCGGCGTATCTGGTATCGCAGGCTGATTTTGTCGGCTGCCATCAGTTGCAGTTTATCGATAAATATCAAATGGCCGAGCGTCTGAAGCCTGGCGGTATTTTCCTGCTCAATACGCCGTATAGCGTGGATGAAGTCTGGACTCGCCTGCCGCAGGAAGTTCAGGCGGTTCTGAATCAGAAGAAAGCCCGTTTCTATGTGATTAATGCGGCCAAAATCGCACGTGAGTGCGGTCTGGCCGCACGTATTAACACCGTCATGCAAATGGCGTTCTTCCATCTGACGCAAATCTTACCCGGTGACAGCGCCCTGGCTGAATTGCAGGGCGCCATAGCCAAAAGCTATAGCAGCAAAGGTCAGGATCTGGTTGAACGTAACTGGCAGGCGCTGGCGCTGGCACGTGAATCCGTCGCCGAGGTGGCACTGCAACCGGTCGATCCGCACAGCGCCAACCGTCCGCCGGTCGTTTCTGATGCCGCGCCTGATTTTGTAAAAACCGTGACAGCAGCGATGCTCGCCGGTCTGGGTGATGCCCTTCCCGTTTCAGCGTTACCACCAGACGGTACCTGGCCGATGGGAACCACGCGTTGGGAAAAACGCAATATCGCCGAAGAGATCCCCATCTGGAAGGAAGAGCTGTGTACCCAGTGTAACCACTGCGTTGCCGCTTGCCCGCACTCGGCAATCCGCGCCAAAGTGGTTTCACCTGAAGCGATGGAAAACGCTCCTGCCAGCCTGCATTCTCTGGATGTGAAATCTCGCGATATGCGCGGTCAGAAGTACGTACTGCAGGTTGCACCTGAAGATTGCACCGGCTGTAATCTGTGCGTCGAAGTTTGCCCGGCGAAAGATCGCCAGAATCCTGAGATCAAGGCCATCAATATGATGTCGCGCCTTGAACACGTTGAAGAAGAAAAAGTGAATTATGACTTCTTCCTCAATCTGCCGGAGATCGACCGCAGCAAGCTGGAACGCATTGATATCCGTACCTCGCAGTTAATCACTCCGCTGTTTGAATATTCCGGAGCCTGTTCCGGTTGCGGTGAAACGCCGTATATCAAACTCCTTACGCAGTTGTACGGCGATCGTATGTTGATCGCCAACGCCACTGGCTGTTCATCAATTTATGGCGGTAACCTGCCCTCAACGCCGTATACCACCGATGCTAATGGCCGTGGGCCGGCGTGGGCGAACTCACTGTTTGAAGATAACGCCGAGTTTGGTTTGGGCTTCCGTCTGACGGTAGATCAGCATCGTGTGCGCGTCATGCGTTTACTGGAACAGTTTGCCGATAAAATCCCGGCTGAGCTGAATGACGCCCTGCACGCGGAGGCAACACCAGAAGTCCGTCGTGAGCAAGTTGCAGCGTTGCGCCAGCATCTGCAGGGTGTCGAAGACGCACAGCAGTTGCTGACCGACGCCGATGCGCTGGTGGAGAAATCCATTTGGCTGATTGGTGGTGATGGCTGGGCCTATGACATAGGCTTTGGTGGTCTGGACCATGTCTTAAGCCTGACCGAGAACGTTAACATTCTGGTACTGGATACCCAGTGTTACTCCAACACTGGCGGACAAGCGTCAAAAGCCACACCGCTCGGTGCCGTGACTAAATTCGGCGAGCATGGTAAACGCAAGGCCCGTAAAGATCTTGGTGTCAGTATGATGATGTACGGCCATGTATACGTGGCGCAGATCTCGTTGGGCGCACAGCTAAACCAGACGGTGAAAGCAATTCAGGAAGCGGAGTCTTATCCGGGCCCGTCGCTGATTATTGCGTACAGCCCTTGCGAAGAACATGGCTACGATCTCGCGTTGAGTCACGATCAGATGCGTCAACTCACCGCAACCGGGTTCTGGCCATTGTATCGCTTTGATCCGCGTCGTGCAGATGAAGGCAAATTACCGCTGGCATTGGATTCTCGTCCACCGTCAGACGCGCTGGCTGAAACATTGCTTAATGAGCAACGATTCCGTCGTCTGAATGCGCAACAACCCGAGGTTGCGGAGCAACTGTGGAAAGACGCAACGGCTGACTTGCAAAAACGCTACGATTTCCTGGCGCAATTGGCAGGAAAAGCAGAAAAGAGCAGTACTGATTAATACGCTCAGTTAGGTATTAACCTGGAGTCAAAAAAAAGCCCGAACAATTGTTCGGGCTTGTCAATTTATTCGCTGGGTAGTGAGCATTCCTACTAACATACCAACGAAAATAAATTAAATCGTGACAATAAAGGCATATAACCTGCGCAGAGTAACGCAATAAAATCCCCTTGTATAATTTTTATTTTATATATGTTCACAACAAAACATTCATGATAATTATCACCATTTCAGCGGAATTATTTATTTAAGGTTTTACTTAAGACGTAACAATTCATATTTATCTCTTTACGGAACTTCTCCTTTAGCATGCTTTTACTCCCTACACGGGTAGTCACAGGTTAATAAAAAAACTAAAGGATTATTTCAATGAACAGAAAAGTATTGGCACTCGTAATTCCTGCACTGTTAGCTGCTGGCGCTGCTCACGCTGCTGAAGTTTATAATAAAGACGGCAACAAATTAGATCTCTATGGCAAAGTAGACGGCCTGCATTACTTCTCCGACGACGCCAACAGCGATGGCGATCAGACTTATATGCGTATGGGCTTCAAAGGTGAAACTCAGGTTAACGATATGATCACCGGTTATGGCCAGTGGGAATATCAGGTTCAGGCTAACGGTACTGAAAGCGGCGATAAAGGTGATTCCTGGACTCGTCTGGCCTTCGCCGGTATTAAAGTTGGCGACTACGGTTCATTCGACTACGGTCGTAACTACGGTGTACTGTACGACGTAGAAGGCTGGACCGATATGCTGCCAGAATTCGGTGGAGACTCCTATACCAAGGCTGATAACTTCATGACCGGTCGTGCTAACGGCGTAGCGACCTACCGTAACACTGACTTCTTCGGTCTGGTTGACGGTCTGAACGTTGCGCTGCAGTATCAGGGCGCGAACGAAAGTCAAAACGGGCAGGAAGGCACCAATAATAGTGGTGACCGTAATGTGAAGAACTCCAACGGTGACGGCTTCGGTATCTCCTCTACCTACGATCTGGGTATGGGCGTAAGCTTCGGTGCAGCATATACCTCTTCCGATCGTACCAACGAACAGGTAAATCAATCCACTGCTGGCGGCGACAAAGCGGATGCGTGGACTGCCGGTCTGAAATACGACGCGAACAACATCTATCTGGCAACCATGTATTCTGAAACCCGTAATATGACACCATATGGCGGCTCAAAAGGTAGCAAATATACTGTTGCCAACAAAACTCAGAACTTCGAAGTCACTGCACAGTACCAGTTCGACTTCGGCCTGCGTCCGGAAGTGTCTTTCCTGATGTCTAAAGGTAAAGATCTGGGCGTAAATGGATCTGACGGCGACCAGGATCTGGTGAAATATGCATCCGTAGGCGCTACTTACTACTTCAACAAAAACTTCTCTACCTATGTTGATTACAAAATCAACCTGCTGGATGAAGATAAAAGCTTCTACACCCAGAACGACATCTCTACCGATGACGTTGTAGCACTGGGTATGGTTTACCAGTTCTAATCTGTCTCTGTCAGCCCGCTGGCCACAGCGGGCTGACCTTTCATTAATAGCAATTTTGTTTTATCCAGATCAAAACGTTATATCTGTTGCGTTAAAACACACCTTTGATAGATGATATCTTGCATTAACACCTGTAGTAGAGGATACCTGCAATGAATCATCACCCCGTTAAATCATCCCGTATTGCATCCGTCGGCTATGACGAATCCTCTCGCACACTTGAAATTCGCTTTCATCAATTGTCTACGCTGCAATATCAACATGTCCCGGCGCGTATTTTTCGAGATTTCCTGAGCGTAGTCTCTAAAGGTCGATTTTATGATGGGGTTATAAAAGGGAAATTTCCTGAAATCAAAATAAAGTGATGCCAAAATGTGATCTTTGTCATTGTACATAAAGTGCCATTACGCGGTAAGCTTTACGTGGATACTTAAACAGGAGGTTTTATGAACAGAACGATTCTTGTACCCATCGATATTTCAGACTCAGAATTAACTCAACGCGTTATTGCCCATGTTGAAGCAGAGGCAAAAATTGACGATGCGCAGGTGCATTTTCTGACCGTTATTCCGTCACTGCCCTATTACGCTTCTTTGGGACTGGCCTACTCGGCAGAGTTACCGGCCATGGACGATCTGAAAGCCGAAGCGAAATCTCAACTGGAAGAGATTATCAAGAAGTTCAATATCCCAACGGACAGAGTGCATGTTCACGTTGCTGAAGGTGCGCCAAAAGATAAAATCCTGGAGATCGCGAAAAAATTACCGGCAGATATGGTCATTATTGCGTCACACCGACCGGACATCACCACTTATCTGCTGGGCTCTAACGCCGCAGCCGTGGTGCGTCACGCGGAGTGTTCAGTTCTGGTGGTTCGCTAAGCTGTCTGGCCCGCATACCGTTGCGGGCTTTTTGTTTCTCCCTCTTTTACCCCGCGATTCCTGACCTGGAGGGAAAAATAGCTGATGGTTCCATGTCGGCAGATAAAGCTATCTGGTTGCTGTAACGCATAGCGTGCGGAAGGTAAAAAATCAGTGCTCTGATTTAGTAGCACCGAGATGATTAATCCACAAATGAACACAGATAAGAGTAAAGACTTTCGCTGCCATCTTTATGGTATACAACCAGTCCGCTATCAAGTTGATCGTTTGAGTTCGAGTACAGTTGCGCAGTGTTACCCTTATCGTCTTTCCAGTTTTCAAGATAAACCCTTCCTTTTTGGCTATCTCTTATCCATTGCCCCGTATCAGAAGGCGTAAAAGCATCTCCTCTAACAGTCAACCCCCGCTCTCCCTGCGCTTCACTTCGTTCTGCGACTAACTCACGCCCAGAGCCATTTACATCAAAACTACATGCAATTCTTTGAACATTAGCTTCCGTTGCAGCAGAAGAAAGGAGTAAAACAATCATCATCAACTTTTTCATTGCCAGCCTTTATCATCGAATTTTTTCGAACAGATGATATATGGTGCAATTGATAAATCAATAAACCCAGCGTATCTGATACCCTACAGATATGATTACATTGACGAACTGCCATCAAACATGACCGTTCCCGCATTATTGATACCACTTCGAACACTGGATACACAAAGTTGTTCCTCTGTCCATCTGTTAGATTTGCAGTAAGTAACGCAATACATAATCAGCATCAATACCCAATACCTTACTTCAATTATTCTTGAGCTCGACAATCCTGTTCCGGATGTCAACTTTTGATGGCCACCTGTGTGGCGCTTTAATTGATGAGATACTCGCGGAAAACGTGTCTTGCGTTGCGTCGAGTGCCATTAATTTACCTTTGGAAATGCCGACAGGCAATGAAGAGAGACGATAAGTGAAATTACTAATAGTGTTCATGGGAGTATGCCTTCTTGCTGCATGTTCTACATCCCAGGAAATTAAACGCCCAGATGGTTCAAGTGAGTACGATATCCAATGTGGGGCTGCTACCGGATGGAATATTTGCTATTCAAAAGCCAATGAAGTTTGCCCCAACGGTTATCAAGATTTATCGAAAGAAGGTGGTTTCAACCGCAAAGAGTTACGCATCCTTTGTAAGAAGTGATCTTTTAGCCATTTCCATAGGTCTGCCCATGGCGATGGCATAAAAAAACCTGCGGTGCCGATGGCTTGCAAGGACGAGCTCAACGTTGTCAAATTGTGGCCCAATGCCTGGGGTGTAGGCGAGCAGAAACCTTACTACTCTGTGAGTAGTATCGGAATCAAATAAATCGCAGCGGTAAAACGTGCTGGTATTCGTCGCCGTAATCCGTACCATACGCGGCATACTTTTGCCTGCTGGCTGTTATCGGCTGGAGCGAACCCATCATTTATAGCTAATCAGATGGGGCATGAAAACGCGCAAATGGTGTACGAAGTCTACAGTACATGGATTGAAGTAATGAGTGGCGATCAGGTTGCCATGTTGAATAACAAACTCGCCCTGTGATGGCAGTTTGCCCCTTATATGCCCCTTTTGGTTTTTGAGAATGGTAAGAATGCAAGATAATCAACAAGTTACAAAGAAAGAACAATACAACCTGAACAAATTACAGAAACGCCTGCGTCGTAACGTGGGTGAAGCTATTGCCGATTTCAATATGATCGAAGACGGCGATCGCATTATGGTGTGTCTTTCCGGTGGGAAAGATAGCTACACCATGCTGGAAATCCTGCGGAATTTGCAGCAAAGCGCCCCGATCAGTTTCTCTTTGGTCGCCGTAAATCTGGATCAAAAACAACCGGGCTTCCCGGAGCACATCCTGCCTGAGTATCTGGAACAACTGGGTGTTGAGTATAAAATTGTCGAAGAAAACACCTACGGGATCGTCAAAGATAAAATCCCTGAAGGCAAAACGACCTGCTCTCTGTGTTCCCGTCTGCGCCGCGGCATTTTGTACCGTACGGCAACCAAATTAGGCGCCACCAAAATTGCGCTGGGACACCATCGCGACGACATCCTGCAAACGCTGTTTTTAAACATGTTCTACGGCGGAAAAATGAAAGGTATGCCGCCGAAGCTGATGAGCGATGATGGTAAGCATATTGTGATCCGTCCGCTGGCCTATTGCCGCGAAAAAGATATCGAGCGTTTCTCTGAAGCGAAAGGCTTCCCGATTATTCCGTGCAACCTGTGTGGTTCACAGCCTAACCTGCAGCGTCAGGTGATCGCGGATATGCTGCGTGACTGGGACAAGCGCTATCCAGGTCGTATTGAAACGATGTTCAGTGCGATGCAGAATGTGGTGCCTTCTCACCTGAGCGATATTAATCTGTTCGATTTTAAAGGCATCAAGCACGGTTCAGAAGTGGTAGATGGCGGTGATCTGGCATTCGATCGTGAAGAGATCCCACTGCAACCAGCAGGCTGGCAGCCGGAAGAAGATGAAAACCAGTTAGATGAGTTGCGTCTGAACGTGGTGGAAGTGAAGTAAACCTCTGTCAGGCCTACAACGTGCACAAGCGCTGTAGGCCTGATAAGCGGAGCGCCATCAGGCACGCCTACGGGCATTTATTTTAATAAACGAACCCGGCAGTTCTTGCCTTTGATCTTACCATTCTGCAGCTGCTTCCACGCTTTATGTGCCACCGACTGGCGAACGGCCACGTAGACATGCGCCGGATGCACGGCAATCTTGCCGATATCTGCCCCGTCCAGACCAATATCTCCGGTCAATGCCCCTAATACATCACCAGGCCGCATTTTCGCTTTTTTACCGCCATCGATGCACAGCGTCGCCATCTCAGCCTCCAGCGGCAGAATTGAGCCATTACCCGGTGCGGGTAGCCAGTTCAGCTTCAGTTGCAGCATCTCGGACAGAATATTGGCACGTTGCGCTTCTTCCGGCGCACAGAAGCTAATTGCCAGACCACTGTTACCCGCACGGGCAGTACGTCCAATACGGTGTACATGAACTTCCGCATCCCATGCCAGTTCAAAGTTAACCACCAGCTCGAGCGATTTAATATCCAGGCCACGCGCCGCCACATCGGTGGCAACCAGCACACGAGCACTGCCGTTGGCAAAACGTACCAGCGTCTGGTCCCGATCGCGTTGCTCAAGATCGCCGTGAAGCGATAATGCGCTTTGCCCTGCTGCGTTCAGTGCATCACAAACGGCCTGACAATCTTTTTTGGTGTTACAGAAAACCACACATGATGCCGGCTGATGCTGACTAAGCAATTTTTGCAACAGCGGAATTTTGCCGTGTGAGGAGATTTCAAAGAATTGTTGTTCAATCGCTGGCAACGCATCGACTGTATCAATCTCAATCGTTATCGGATTATTCTGTACGCGACCACTGATCGCAGCAATCGCTTCCGGCCAGGTTGCGGAAAACAGCAATGTCTGACGTGACGCTGGCGCAAAACGGATCACGTCATCAATGGCATCACTAAATCCCATATCCAGCATCCGGTCGGCTTCATCCATCACCAGCGTATTCAACGCATCAAGGGAGACGGTGCCTTTTTGCAGGTGGTCGAGTAAACGTCCCGGCGTGGCAACAATAATATGTGGGGCATGTTGCAGAGAATCACGCTGAGCGCCAAAGGGCTGGCCACCGCACAGCGTTAAAATTTTGGTATTTGGCAGAAAACGCGCCAGACGACGCAATTCCCCGGCGACCTGGTCAGCCAGTTCGCGTGTTGGGCACAGTACCAGCGACTGAGTCTGAAACAGTGCAGCATCTATGTGCTGTAACAGGCCAAGACCAAACGCGGCCGTTTTGCCACTGCCGGTTTTTGCCTGCACGCGAACATCTTTTCCTGCCAGGATTGCCGGCAACGCAGCGGCCTGAACAGGCGTCATTTCAAGATAACCCAGCTCATTAAGATTCTCGAGTTGGGCGGCAGGCAAAACATTCAGGGTCGAAAAAGCGGTCACAATTTAATCTCGCGGTAAAAACTCACATTCAGCAGGCGCGTATCCTCGCAGATCTGCGCCCGTGATGCGACAATTTAATCGGCTCTTCATCCGGCGACGGGTCCGGCATAGGTTGCGGACGAGGTATTGGATCGGGAATCGGAACCGGGTCGGTGGGGACAGTATCGAAATGGGGTCGTTGCAACGGCAACGGGGCGAATAAGCAGGTCATATTACCCTCCAGTGAGTCAGACTGACCCTTTTAGGGTAGACGCTGGTTTCCTGCAGGCAAAAAAAAGCCGACTAATCTAAGTCGGCGTCGTACGAATCAATTGTGCTATGCAGTAATTCAAAAAAGGAAGTAAGACAATATGGAGCGCAACGCCCATCGCTTGACGTTGCATTCACCTGCGAGAGAGATATTGCCCCGAATAGGTAGATGGTTTATTGACCTCGCTCAAAAACTTCGCCGTTTTCACTCACGAAAGTCGCTAAAAAACGTAGTTGTTACAACCATTTACTACGATGCAACCATAAAGTAACACCACCAATCAGGACAACTAACAGAATACAGAATAGTGAAAAACCAAACTGCCAGCCGCCACCGGGAATCCCCCCGAGATTGACGCCAAACAGTCCGGTTAAAAATGTGCTGGGCAGAAAAACCATTGCCATCAACGACATGGTATAGGTTCTTCGCGCCAGAGATTCCTGCATAACCTGAGCAATTTCATCCGCCATAATGCCCGTTCGGGCGATGCACGCATCGATCTCATCCAGCCCTCTTCCCAACCTGTCGGCGATATCCTGCATCCGACGTCGGTGATCGTCAGTCATCCACGGTAAACGTTCACTCGCCAGGCGCGCATAAGCATCGCGCTGAGGGGCCATATAACGCCGCATGACTATCAGTTGTTTGCGCAGTAATGCCAGAAAACCGCGAGGCGGGATCTGCTGGTCCAGCAGGTTGTCTTCGAGATCGATAATTTTGTCATGCAATTGTTCGATAAACTCACTGGCATGATCGGTTAAGGCATCACAAACATCCACAAGCCAGCTACCACAGTCAGACGGTCCCGTCCCTTCCTGCAAGTCACTCACCACATCATCCAGTGCCAGCACTTTACGCTGACGCGTTGAGACAATCAGGCGTTCGTCCATATATAAGCGCATGGCGACAAGTTGGTCAGGGCGTTCGTCGGTGCTGCCATTAATACAGCGTAACGTAATCAGCGTCCCTTCCCCGACCCGGCTTACGCGTGGGCGAGTACTTTCACCCGCCAACGCATCACGCACATTATTAGGAAGCAGAGGCGTTGTCGCCAGCCATTGCGCGCTATCAGAATGGGTGTAATTAAGATGCAGCCAGCACGGATGCGCACTGTCGATAACATCGTTGTCTTCCAGCGGTTTCACGCCACCGCGACCATCCAGCAGCCAGGCAAACACGGCATCCGGCACATTAACTTCGGTTCCCTTAATGGCTTCCACAGCGCCTCCATAAACATTCAAACTTTTCGTTAGTCTAGTCTTCAGTATATGTTAAGCAATATCGCATTGTCCCATTATGCTGAAATGATTCATAAAAGTGTTCAAGAAAATAAAAAGCGCCGACGGGTTCGGCGCTGTGACGAGCAGATGTTGAATCTTAAAATGAAGAACCGTATTTAACCCGTTGACGTAGTCCGGAAACAGGGGGATCCCGATGCAAGATCGTGGTTGTTTCGACAGACATATTTTTACTTAAGCGAAATTTATGTGTACGTGACAGAAGATCATTCACCTGACTTTTCAGGATGCCGGACGAATCAGATAACTCATCGACCATGATGACATTACTTTGCGTCACGTTTTCCAGTTCGGTCAGAACCTGGGTAATTCTGGTGATCCCGTTTTCCTGTTCCCGTGTGGTTGTTAATATCTCCGCCATCAGTTGATTTAGCTGCCCTGCACCACCCACAATATCCTGCATGTTCTTTTCGGCTTCACGTACAACCGCCGCACCCTGCTGGACATTGTAATGCGTTTCATCGATAAGCCGTTTAATGCTTTTTGCCGCTTCTGCGCTACGGTGTGCCAATATTCTCACTTCACCTGCAACGACAGAAAAACCTTTGCCATGTTCGCCGCCTCAACCGCCGCATTCAATGCCAGAATATTCGTCTGGAATGCAATACCATCTATTAACGCGATAATTTCAGTCATCTGCTGAGCGCAGTCGGTGATCGAGCGCATATTGGTTGCGACCTGCACCATTAAATCGCCCCCCTGGCGAGCCGATTGTGTCGCAATATTTGCCTGGGTGCTCGCCATTTGCGTATTATCGGCATTATTGCGCGTACTAACCGCTATCTCATCCATATTTGCAGCTGTTTGCATTAACGCGCCAGACTGCTGTTCCGTTTTTACTGACAATTCGGCGCTACGCTCTGCGAGCTGTTCGGAAAGCGTCATCACGGTCCGCGAAGAGGTTCTGATCTCACTGACTAACGTAGAAATATTACTCGCCAGACTGTTAATTCCCGGAATAAGTCTGCCTGCACAGTTATTACCGAACTCAGGAATACTCATCGCCAGATTCCCTGCGGTCACCTCTTCAATGCTTTCTTTTACCGTATTAATCGGCACGACGAGATATTTTGTCATATACCACCATAAATATAATAGTGAAATAGTACAAACTACATCAGTGCCAATAATGACATCAAATCCTGCAGATAATATTACCTCTACGACATTGAGGGCCACTACGGTACATACCAGAAATAAAATAATAAACGTTCTGACGCTTATGTTATTTAACATTTTAATCCCACCAGCCAAAGAATAACGCGGAGTATTATTTTTTATAGCACCTGCAATGCAGATTGCCATTCCGCGATACCGAAAGTTCCATTTTCAATGAGAGCATGTCACCTTTTCACTTAAAGCACACTATCACACTACCAGTTTACATTAGTCTGGTTGTTTATCCTGCATAAGCTGGTGTTCACGCCAGTTGCCAGACTATTGTCACCCAGTGCACAATACGAACAAAAATACACCAAACCATAAATATGGTGAATGTTTTCATAAGCGAACATCACATATTCCACCGTTATAGCGGCTCAGACTAATACTGCTGACAGGAAAATAAGAACGCGCCGGGTTTTACCAGGTTAACTGGACAGAATCTGCTAGATTTATCATCACGGTTTTTTATCGATGGGTAGTAAGATGTTGCACGTGTCATGGGACCCTGTACTGATTGGGATTTCCTTTGTTGTCGCATTCATTGCTTCGTTTATTGCCCTCGATAGCGCAGGGAAAGTGGCGATCTCCAGTCGTCGGGAATCGACTTTCTGGCGTTTATCTGGCGGTGCAACGCTGGGGATGGGGATCTGGTCGATGCATTTTATTGGCATGCTGGCCATGAAAATGAGTATGCCGATTAATTATCACTTTTCGCTCACGGCATTTTCTTTTTTGATCGCACTCATTTCCGCGACGCTTGCCATCAATATTGCAATATCAGGTCAAACGCTTTCGACCAGGCGGCTTATTGTTGCAACAAGCCTATTAAGCACCGGTGTTGTGGCCATGCACTACGTTGGCATGGTCGCTATCGTTGAACATGTTGCTATCCGCTGGCAGTTCTCACTCATTTTACTTTCCGTGGTCATTGCCATTATTGCGTCAGGGATCGGCCTGTGGTTAGCTTTTCATTTGCGGCAAAATACCCGACGCGCATTAATAAACCGACTTATTGCCGCTCTGGTAATGGCACTGGCGATTGCCTCAATGCATTACACCGGGATGGGAGCGGCCACCTTCACTCATTTCGGGCACACTGCGCATGATGGACTGAGCACGCTGGAACTCTCTATCTGGGTCTGCGCCATCACGCTGGTGATTCTGGGTATTATGCTGGTTATTTCGATGGTGGATTCTCAGCTACGCACCTCAAGACTGGCCGATAACCTGCATCAACTGAACTGCCAGCTTGAGCATCAGGTCCACTTCGATGCGCTGACCGGCCTTGCCAATCGAACGCAAATAGACGCCTGCTTACAGACCTGCCTGCGTCATTCCAAACTGCATCAACAACACTTCTCCCTGGTCTTTATCGACCTTGATCGATTCAAAATCGTAAACGACACCTGGGGCCATCACATTGGCGATCAGTTGCTTATCGCCAGCACACAACGCGTATACAGCTGTCTTGATGACACCATGACGCTGGCGAGGCTGGGCGGCGATGAATTTATCCTGCTGGTGCCAAACAGCAACCGGGAAGCAATTTCGGTACTGATGACCCGCATTGCCAGCGCCGTCAAAGAACCTTTTACACTGTTTGGACATACCATTCGTGTTTCGTTAAGCGCGGGAAGCAGTCTTTATCCCGAACACGGCTCAACGTTACATGAGCTAAAAGTAAAAGCCGATACTGCGATGTATCATGTCAAACAGGCGGGCAGAAACGGCTGGGCGATTTACACCCCTGAGATGGAGGCCATCGCCGATACGCCGCCAACGTTCTTGCAGGAACTGTCACAAGCGCTTGAGCGGAATCAATTCGAATTATGGTATCAACCTAAATACACCGCCGGGGATCACTCTCTGACAGGTTTTGAGGCGTTGTTACGCTGGCATCATCCTGAACGCGGCGTTCTGCTGCCGGCTGAATTCCTGCCCGCACTTGAAGAAACGGGGTTGATTATTCCTGTCGGCACCTGGATTCTCCAGCAGGCATGCCGCCAGTTATATCAATGGAAGTCACAAGGCCACACGGAGTGGACCCTTGCCGTTAATCTGTCGCCCGCCCAGTTTGAACAACCTGATATTGTCGATATAGTCTGCAACGCCCTGGCGCAGTATCAGCTTTCACCAGCACATCTCACGCTGGAACTGACTGAAAGTACGGCACTTAAAAATTTAAAACGCAGCGTGGAAGTCCTGAACGCGTTTGCCGATTTGGGGATCACCGTTTCTATTGATGATTTTGGCACCGGTTATTCAAATATATTGATGCTGAAATCACTTCCGGCGCGAGAATTAAAAATAGACAGAATATTTGTCAAAGATATTAGTGAGAACAGCAAAAATACAAAAATCGTGTCTACTATTATTGACATAGCGCACTCTATGAATATGTGCGTTGTGGCGGAGGGGATAGAGACCCAGGAGCAGGAAACGCTGTTAACCCAGATGGGCTGCGGTGTGCTGCAAGGCTTCCTGTATGCGAAACCGCTGCCGGCACATAAAATCTATGAATTGATACAAACTGAAAACGCCACAAAAGTAAAACCAACGGTACAACCCTTGTCTCACCGACAATCAATAACATTGTGAGATTGCATAATTAAAAAAATTCGCCAATAAACCGGCAACACAGCATATGAAGATAACGGGATTATCGATGAGCATAAACGAGCTGCATTCACTGGATTTATTAACCATTCCGGTCTGGATCGTTTCGCCACATACCGAAGAACTGGTGTTCGCCAATACCGTTGCACGGGAACTGATGCAGGCCCCGTGTTTCCCCCCTCTCAGAAAAGGCACATTCTCCACGCACGCACAAAATGATTTACCTATGTATCTCAGTGATTTGCGCAATCATCATGACATTGTGGAGATTCTCACGGTTTACCGCGAAAACGAGGAAATCGCGCTGGCCTGTCGCTTGTCCATCAGGACGCTTCAGGATATAGGTGATGTTATCCTCTATGAAGGCATTGAAACACCGACAGCGCAAGGTCTGAAAGCCAGCCGATCTGCCACCTATCAGCGGAAAAAACAAGGATTCTATGCCCGTTTTTTCCAGACTAACTCAGCACCAATGTTGCTTATCGATCCGTCACGCGACGGATTGATTGTGGATGCAAACCTCAGTGCCCTGAATTTCTATGGCTATGATCATGACGTGATGTGTCAGAAGCATACCTGGGAAATCAATATGCTGGGGCGCCATATATTGCCGGTAATGCATAAAATTGCGCATCTGCCTGGCGGTCATAAGCCCTTACATTTTGTCCACAGACTTGCCGATGGAAGCACCCGTCACGTACAAACCTATGCCGGCCCTATCGAAATCTACGGCAATAAGCTGATGCTGTGTATTGTTCACGATATTACCGAGCAAAAACGTCTGGAACTGGAACTGGAACGCGCCGCCTTGCATGACGCGTTAACCGGGTTACTCAACCGGCGGCATTTTTATCAGATAACTGAGTCAGAACAGACACACGCAACATCGTTAACGCAGGATTACAGTTTACTGCTAATCGATACCGATCGGTTTAAAAGCATTAACGATCTTTTCGGGCATTTAAAAGGCGATGATGTACTTTGCGCGCTGGCACGCACCCTGGAATCCTGTGCAAGAAAAGACGATCTGGTTTTTCGTTGGGGGGGAGAAGAGTTTGTGCTGCTTTTACCACGAACGTCTTTAGATGCAGCCCTTAATCTCGCTGAAGTCATACGCGCGACGGTAGCCAAGGTGAGTCTCCCAGGCCTTCTCCGCTTTACCGTCAGTATTGGTGTGGCGCGACACGAAACCAATGAAAGTATTGATGAGTTATTTAAGCGCGTGGACGACGCATTGTATAAAGCCAAAAATGAAGGCAGAAACAGAGTGCTGGCTGCCTGATGACTGCCGTGGTTAGCGACTACGTTTAGCGTGGCGTTCCCAGTTCTCCTGTTTCGCCTGCGCCGTTTTACGTAACGCCACATAACATGCCCCGCTGCCGCCATGATGCGGCAGTGCGGTGCAGAAAGCCTGCACATCATCAAACTCCGTTAACCAACGCGCGACGTAGCTACGAATGATATTGGCATGGGAGTTATCATCACGCCCCTTGCCGTGAATCACCAGGACATTGCGCAGCCCATCCTGCTGCGCCTGTAAAATAAAGCTAAATAGCATCTGGCGGCAGGTTTCAACGGACTGCCGCACAAGATTAAGGCTTGCTTGTTGCGGATATTTCCCGGTTCGCAGCTTGTCAGTCACGCCATGCTGTAACCCTTCGCGACGAAATTCCAGCGGAACGCTCAGCAGGACGATATCCAGAAAACCTGTCGAGAGAAAGTTATCCAGCTGCAGCGTATCAATACGTGCCGGGGCGCGAAGATTACGCGTTGGCTGCCAGTGAACATCGGCGCATCCCTTCAGTGGTTGAACATCCCCCATGGCGTCAAGAAACAGCGATGCATCATCAAGGTTCATGTTTCATCCTCCAGCGATTATGCGACGGTCATTATCATAACCGCGCACTATTATACCGACAACGGTTTACGGTTATTTCCAATAACGCACCATGCGACATTCCTTTACCTCCACAAGTTAAGATCCGTTTTTGGGGGTATAGCTGCAACTATCACTGACATGATAATGTGTAACCCCGCCTGTAATGAGAGAAACGGATGCTGAACTTACTTGAAGACACCATTGCAACGCCCCTTGGCCCGTTGTGGGTAATTTGTGATGAGCAATTTCGCCTGCGTGCGGTTGAATGGGATCAACATCGCGATCGTATGGAGCAATTGCTGGATATTCATTATCGTTCTGAGGGTTATCAGCGTATTGCTGCCAAAAACCCCGGAGGGCTAAGCGATAAGCTGGCAGAGTATTTTGCGGGAAATCTCAGCATTATAGACACGCTTGAAACCGCAACCGCGGGAACCCCTTTCCAACGCGAGGTCTGGAAAGCGTTGCGTACTATCCCCTGCGGGCAGGTCATGCATTATGGACAACTGGCTGAACAGCTGGGGCGCCCCGGTGCCGCCAGAGCCGTTGGCGCGGCTAATGGTTCCAATCCTGTCAGCATCGTCGTCCCATGCCACCGCGTGATTGGACGGAATGGCACAATGACTGGATATGCGGGTGGCGTGCAGCGAAAAGAGTGGTTATTGCGCCATGAAGGCTATCTACTACTCTAGAATCCAGGCAATTAATGCCTTATTCATCACACTTCCACACAATACAGCCACAAATAAAATGCGGTTAATCAGATAGATACAAACATTCAACTCGCTTATGCCTGAATTATTCTCTATTGGGAGTAGCTCAGGCTTACGTGCTCACCAAAAAGATGTTAAAATTGACAAATATCAATTACGGCTTGAGCAGACCTATGATCCCGGAAAAGCGAATTATACGGCGCATTCAGTCTGGCGGTTGTGCTATCCATTGCCAGGATTGCAGCATCAGCCAGCTTTGCATCCCGTTCACACTTAACGAGCATGAGCTTGACCAGCTCGATAACATCATCGAGCGCAAAAAGCCTATCCAAAAGGGGCAAACGCTCTTTAAAGCAGGTGACGAGCTTAAGTCACTCTATGCTATCCGTTCCGGAACGATAAAAAGCTATACCATTACCGAACAAGGCGATGAGCAAATCACCGGTTTCCACTTAGCGGGTGACCTGGTTGGTTTTGACGCAATTGGCAGCGGTCATCACCCAAGCTTTGCCCAGGCGCTGGAAACGTCAATGGTATGCGAAATTCCTTTCGAAACCCTGGATGACCTGTCCGGTAAAATGCCGAACCTGCGTCAGCAGATGATGCGTCTGATGAGTGGCGAAATCAAAGGCGACCAGGACATGATCCTGCTGTTATCGAAGAAGAATGCTGAAGAGCGCCTGGCGGCCTTTATCTACAATTTGTCCCGCCGTTTTGCCCAGCGAGGCTTTTCTCCGCGCGAATTCCGTCTGACGATGACCCGTGGCGATATCGGGAATTACCTCGGCCTGACGGTTGAAACCATCAGCCGCCTGCTGGGTCGCTTCCAGAAAAGCGGTATGCTGGCGGTGAAAGGTAAATATATCACGATTGAGAATAGCGATGCGCTGGCCGTCCTGGCTGGACACACGCGTAACGTTGCGTAACCTTCTCAGCTAACCTTCTGTCAAATCTATAAATTTTCCGATTTAACGATCTGGCAGGAGGTTCCGCTTTCCTCCTCTTCCAGCAAAGTCGCATGCCCACCAGCCTATTTTCCTGAGCGCATAAACGTCTCGCTTTTTACTCTGGCTTCCTGGCAAGATAAATAACGGTAACGAAATTGCGCTTAACCGTGCCACCGAAATCGTTATTGATGATTCTCTCTATCTCACAGAGAAATGTTGCGCGATCCGTTTCATTCAGGCGAGCCACCGGGGAGAATGTCGATACGAGTTGAATTGTTCGTCTGACATCCATTTGAGACGCCCATCTGATCTCCTCGCTGAGGATCTCGGTAAATCCGGATTTAGTCAGATCGTTAATCCTTTCGTCTTTTTGTAATGGATAGGGGTGACGGTAGCCGGCCTTGTGCGAAGGGCTGGTGCTCAGGGGGGCAAATAAGTGATTTGTTTTCTGCATAAAAGCGTCCATGTTGGTTGGATCACCAAAAACAGTCCACCACATAGCAAACCATCCTCCAGACCGCAAAAGTTGGAAAACCTTTTCGAGTCCCTTTGCAGGATCAACCCAGTGAAAAGACGTTGCGGCAATGCCTAAATCAAAGTAACTCGTTGGCAATTTAGCATCTTCAAAGGTGGAATGGACTAGCGTAAATGAATTCTGCGGATAACCTTCCAGCCGTTTGTTTAACTTCATCGCCAAATTCGGGTCGGGTTCAATTGCAGTAACCTGATAGCCCATATTCAGCAGTTTTTCCGTTGCCTGCGCCGTTCCTGGCCCAATCTCGAAAGCCTGAAAATGGTTTTCAGAACCGCAATGTTTTTTCAATAAATCATATACCCGTTCAGGATAATCAGGCCTGCCCTCCTGGTAGATCTCAGTGTTCCGGCCAAACAAGGCGCGCCCTTCTTCAAGAGGAATAGGATTTTGCATTTTTGTTCCTTATAAATATCTAACCATTCCAGTCTTCATTATTCATAGCCTGTTGCTAAATCAGGAATAACCCTACTCTTCACCTGTGTAAATAACGGCAACCAGGAGAAACAAATGATGTGCTGAAAGCAATGTTGCTCCCGGCGGAAGTCATATCCTGAGAAAAAGTGGTTTACATTGAGTTGGATGTAGGCTGAAACCACAGATTCCCTCCATTTATTGATCTGACTGAAGGTTCTCCCCTGTTTCAATCCACATTATTGGGTTACTCTTTTAAATACAAACTGCGGTGACAGTTGTAAGGAGACCCTGTATGGCTATGTATCAAAACATGCTGGTAGTCATCGATCCAAACCAGGACGATCAACCAGCATTACGGCGAGCAGTTTATTTGCATCAACGGATTGGTGGCAAAATTAAAGCCTTTTTGCCGATCTATGACTTTTCCTACGAAATGACCACCCTGCTGTCGCCGGACGAGCGTACGGCAATGCGTCAGGGGGTCATCAGCCAGCGAACAGCATGGATACGTGAACAAGCGAAATACTATATCGAAGCAGGGATCCCGCTTGATATTAAAGTGGTCTGGCACAACCGTCCCTTCGAAGCCATCATCCAGGAAGTGATCAGCGCTAAGCATGACCTGGTGCTCAAAATGGCACACCAGCACGACCGCCTTGAAGCCGTGATTTTCACACCAACCGACTGGCATTTATTGCGTAAATGTCCAAGCCCGGTGTGGATGGTCAAAGACCAGCCGTGGCCGGAAGGTGGTAAAGCGCTGGTGGCGGTGAATCTCGCCAGTGAAGAGGCGTATCACAATGCACTCAACGAAAAACTGGTCAAAGAAACGTTGCAGCTTGCAGAACAGGTTAACCATACCGAAGTACACCTGGTGGGCGCCTATCCTGTAACGCCTATCAACATTGCGATTGAGCTACCTGAATTTGATCCCAGCGTGTACAACGACGCCATCCGTGGACAACATCTGCTGGCCATGAAGGCGTTACGCCAAAAATTCAGTATTGATGAAAAAGTTACACACGTTGAAAAAGGATTGCCTGAAGAGGTCATCCCGGATTTAGCTGAGCATTTACAGGCGGGTATCGTGGTTCTCGGCACCGTTGGGCGCACCGGCATATCAGCCGCGTTTTTGGGGAATACCGCAGAACAGGTTATCGACCATCTGCGTTGCGACCTGCTGGTTATCAAACCGGATCAGTACCAGACCCCGGTTGAACTGGACGACGACGAAGACGATTAATCCTGCAGCACAATGCCGGATGGCGATGTCATCCGGCATGACATGTATTTAGTGCTTCTCCTCGCCTCCGAGGAAATAGATACCGAGCGGAATAGCCAGCAAAATAGTAAAAACCATACTGTAGACGCAAATCATTGCGGATTGAATGGCATACATCGAAGCAGTCCAGTCAGAAAGCGGAATGTCATACTGTTCAATGACGCCACCAATCGTCGCGCGCGTCACAACCGATGCCGCAATAATAAATACCCCAAGCAGACATAACAGAAACTTCCGTCCCTTCGCTGTCTTCAGCTTAGCCATGATCATAATATCGTCCTTTTGCAGATGAAAACCGCGTTACTTTGTAGCAACAATACCATGACATCAACTCACTGTCTGCTACATACGCCACACTCAGACTTGACATGCGCACTATTCGCCTGAAAATAACGCTGATTGTATTATTTCTCTCACCTTTTGATGAATGATCTGACAGCCTGAACTGGGTAAAATATCCGCTGATGAAGGATGTCAGATGATATTTAGCTAACACGGAGTAACCTGGGAGAATCATGATCGCTGAACTGTTTATAAATAATGCGTTTAATTTAACGGTAATTCTCTGCAGCTGTGCAGCGTTAGTCCTGATGAGCGTCTGGTTTCATCGTAGTGAAAAACACTGCAAAGGATTCATATTCCATGCAGCACAGTTTTTTGTTTATGCCATTATCATTGGTACGTTTGGCACTATTGCCAATAACGTCATCGATAGCTATAAGCTGAAATTTATTTCCCCAAGCGTGGTCGACTTTATCTGTACCTCGTTGATTGCGTTGATCCTGACGATAAAACTCTTTCTGGTCATCAACCAGTTTGAAAAAACGCAGATTACCAAGGGCAGAGATATCACCAGTGCGCGGATCATGTCGCGCATCATTAAGATTACCATCGTCGTCGCTATCATCTTGCTGTACGGTGAGCATTTTGGCATGAGCCTGTCAGGGCTGTTAACGTTCGGCGGCATCGGCGGTATCGCTGTCGGTATGGCAGGTAAAGATATCCTGAGTAATTTTTTCTCTGGCATTATGCTCTACTTCGACAGACCGTTTAGCATCGGTGACTGGATCCGCTCTCCGGACCGAAATATCGAAGGTACAGTGACGGAAATCGGCTGGAGAATGACCAAAATAAACACCTTCGACCACCGTCCGTTATATGTGCCGAACTCAATTTTCTCTTCCATCAGTGTAGAAAACCCGGGGCGGATGAGTAATCGACGAATCAAAACGGTGATCGGGTTACGTTATGAAGATGCAGATAAAATTAGCGCAGTTGTCGAGTCGGTCAGAAAAATGCTGCAAAGTCATCCCGGAATAGATCAAAAACAAACCCTGCTGGTCTATTTTAATGAGTTTGCCGATTCATCGCTGAATATCATGGTGTATTGCTTCACGAAAACCACCGTGTGGCAGGAATGGCTTGCTGTACAACAAGATGTGTACTTGAAAATAATTACAATAGTTCAGGAAAACGGTGCTGACTTTGCATTCCCCAGTCAGACGTTGTATATGGATAACGCCGAGGCACAACCTTCTGCCCACTAACCAAAACCAAGACGCGGATATCCGCGTCTTTTTTGCCTTTATTTCAGTGACGCGATATCAATGACAAAGCGGTATTTCACGTCGCTTTTCAACATCCGTTGCCACGCGGTATTAATATCCTGAATATTGATAACCTCAACATCGGCCGTAATGCCATGCTGACCGCAGAAATCCATCATCTCCTGAGTTTCCGCAATCCCCCCAATCACCGAACCCGCAACGGCTCTTCTACCGAGGATCAGCGGAACCGTGTTCAGGAACGGATCCAACGGCCCCAGATACCCCACCAGCACCAACGTTCCGCTAAGCGCCAGCGTTGGAATATATGGGTTCAGATCATGCACGTATGGAACGGTATCAATAATCAGGTCAAACTGATTCGCCGCGGCTTTCATCTGCTCGCTGTCTGTTGAAAGCACAACATGACTGGCTCCCAAACGTCTGGCATCAGCTTCTTTGCCTGGCGACCGCGTGAACAACGTAACATCAGCCCCCAATGCTTTAGCAAGCTTGATCGCCATGTGACCCAGTCCACCCAACCCAACAACAGCGACTTTACTCCCCTGCCCAACCTGCCAGTGACGCAACGGCGACCATGTGGTGATACCGGCGCACAACAACGGTGCAGCACCACGTAAGTCGATTCCTTCCGGCACCTTCACGACGAACTTCTCGGTCACGACAATCTTGTCAGAATAGCCGCCGAAAGTAGGCAGTCCATCATGACGGTCAGTATCGTTATACGTAAGGGTGTTTCCCTCTTCGCAATATTGCTCAAGACCCTGCTCGCAGGCGCTACAGTGCTGGCATGAATCAACCATACACCCCACGCCGGCAAGATCGCCGACCGCGAATTTTGTTACCGATTTCCCGACATGGACTACTCGCCCTATTATTTCGTGGCCGGGAACCATCGGATACGTAGCGCCGCCCCAGTCATTGTAGGCACTGTGGATGTCGGAATGACACACCCCACTGAATAATATTTCAATAACGACATCATCTTCACGCGGATCCCGACGAACAAAACTGTGCGGGACCAGATCTTCTTTCACCGCCAACGCGGCATAACCCTTCACGTTCATGACCATTTAGATCTCCTCAGGGATAACGTGCACCTCAACCAGCATAGCTCAGGGCAACAGGTTGTACTCGGCGTCAGCGACCGGCTCCAGCCATTCATTCGATGCGCCTGCAGCCGGGATTTCCACCGCAATATGAGCAAACCAGCTATCACGCGCAGCACCGTGCCAGTGTTTCATTCCCGCCGGAATATGAACCACATCACCCGTTTTCAGTTCTCGCGCGGGTTGATTCCACGCCTGATACCAGCCTCTGCCGCCAGTCACCAGCAGAATTTGACCGCCCTGATGATGAATGTGCCAAAAATTACGGCAGCCAGGTTCAAATGCCACGTTACCAATCACCACACCTTCCATTGAAAGCATGGTCAGATAGCTGGTTCCAGTGAAGTACTTCGCATAGGCTTCATTTTTCTCTCCCCGGGGAAAGACGCTGTTGCCATCAAATTGTTCGTTCATCATGACTCCCGTAGGGGTTTTAGCTGACTGTGTTCCTGAAATACATTCATCAAGAACTGCACGGGCATTTTCCGCAATCTCAGCACCACAGTCCTGCTCAAGTAGCGTAATAAACTCGATAAGTTGCTCAGGGCGGAACCCAACATTCAGGCTGATAGCAAAGTGACTTTTCAGTTGGCTGTTCACGCCGCCCAGTACGGCTAACGCAGAGACGGTTGCCAGTTCACGGGTCGGCCAGTCCAGCACATCACGCTGAAAAATATCGCCAAACAGATGTGCTTTAAGCCAGGTATCAATGGCAGGGGCAAAATCAAATAACGGGCCGCTAACCGGCTGTCCAACCAGTTGGGTTTGCGTTTGGCTTCCCGCCAGCAGGCTGTTCCAGTCAGCAGGTTGCGGCGTAGCGGATTTCCCTTCTGGACCCACAATCCCTTTTTCTTTACGGCCATTCACTACCGACATCAGGCACGACAGGCCATTCAGACTGCGGGGAAAACCACAGTACGCGTAAAGCTGCTGTAAAATCTCTTTCACTTCATTCAGGGTTAGCCCTGCATCTAACCCTGCATTAAGCGCTGCCTCCAGCTTATCTGGCTGTCCTGTGGCAGTGAATGCTGCAATGGGGACGACTGCCAGCTGTCTGGCATTCAAATGATTTGACATGTTCGATTCTCCGGGGAGGCGACAGTCTCTGCCGCCGAATGCTGAAAACGCTAAAATTATAGAGGCTCAGCGTATCGACGATTAGAGGGTAAAATAAGGACAAACTTATGAAGAAAAGTCATGAATAGCGCTGCGGCAGGCGCTACTCACCGGCAGGGAAATCCGTTGATGCCGCAAGCGCATGCTGGGTCTCAAAGTCAGCGACACGTTGGCGCAGCACCGAGAGCGTACTTTGCAGCGCCTGCGAACCGAGCACCATACGCAATGGCGCAGGAACGAGGTCGGCGCTGGCAATGATTTGCGCGGCCATACGCGCCGGATCGCCAGGCGCAAGCCCATTGACAGGATCAAGCATTTTCAGAAAACTGTGCGCCGGTGTCGCGTCATATTCCGGCATCAGTGTGGCAATCTGGGCGCTACCATAACGGAATTCAGTCCGTGCACCGCCGGGTTCAACAATCGTCATTCCGATATCAAACGCAGCAACTTCCTGGGCAACCGACTCGACAAATCCTTCAATACCCCATTTAGTCGCGTGATACAGGGAGTTTCCGGCAAATGCGACCTGTCCGCCATAAGAGGAGATCTGGATGATACGTCCACCGCCTTGTTTTCGCATATGTGGCAACGCGCAGCGGATTAACTGAATGGATCCCAACAAATTTGTCTCAAGCATCTGGCGAACTTGCTCGTCACTCAACTCTTCCGCAGCACCAAACAGGCCGTATCCCGCATTACTGATGACCACATCAACTCGCCCATAGCGCTGCCAGGCACTATCCACTGTGTGACGCAGTGCAGCGCTATCCGTCACATCCACTTGCGGTGCATCAAATGTCACGGGCCAGCGACTCAGGAGATCGCTAACTTTAGCGCGATCGCGTACGGTCCCCACCACGCGTTCACCGCGTTCAAGAAGTTGCTGCGCCATCTCGCGACCAAACCCACTGCTGACACCGGTGATTAGCCATGTACGTGGCACCATACGCCCTCCTGTTCATTGTTTTAAGTGTTACGCATCCGGGGTATTACGCCACCCGAATCTCAATGAGCATGATTATTACGCCATAATTATCACTCGTATATGAATCGTTTATGCTTTCAGAATTCCAGATATTGATATAATGAAGGAATAATCTTCCCGTAAAAGTGCACCCGGTATGCTGGATAAACTCGACGCATTAAAGATATTTTGTACGGCAGCCGAAACGCTGAAGTTCAGAGAGGCTGCCGCAACACTCGGCCTGGCCCCCCAACAAATCACCCGAGGGATTGCTGAACTGGAACAAAGCCTTGGCGAAATGTTGTTTCTGCGCAATACACGACAGATGAAGTTGACGCCTTTTGGTCAGCAGTTCTGGCCAAAAGCAGAGCGTCTGCTGGCTGAAAGCGAAGCGCTATTCTCAGAAGGTAAACGTCACAACCCGCAGGAGATAGCAGGGAAAGTACGCATTACCCTGCCCCCGCTATTTGAAAACCGTGAGATTATTCGCCAGTTGCTGCACGGCCTTGCCGGCTATCCGGAAATCAGCATCGAGTGGCACAACACCGGCAGACATCTGAATATTATTGACGAGCAGATCGACATGGGTATTCGTATTGGCACCGTCCCGGATAACCGATATATCGTAAAAACAATCTGCCCGGTAGGTGTCAATATCGTTGCATCTCCCCACTTAGTCGAAAAAATGGGCAAGCCGAAGAACCGCCTGGATTTGCAACATAACTACCCGCTCAGTGCCCTGACCAACAGTAATTCAGGGCGCGTCTGGCCATGGCAGTTTGCCGATGGCAACAGTTTCTTTCCGGCAAACCCGGTATTTATCGCCTCCGATATTGAGAGCGAACTGACCGCCGCCCTCGCGGGAAGAACGGTTGGGCAGCTGGCAGATATCTCTGTTCGGCCTTATTTGCAAAATGGCGAACTGGTTAACCTGCTGCCAGAACTTAACTATCAGCCCTGGCAACTCTATATTTTTCGTCCACATCTCCCGCTGCTACCGGCCAGAGTGAGGCTGGTATTTGAACAACTAACACAGATCCTGCGCGGACAATTTTGCAATCCAGCCTGATTTACGTATTACGCGACAATCTCGATTAAATTACCGTCGGGGTCCTGAATGACGGCCTCGTAATACCCGTCACCAGTGGTTCGTGGCCCGGAGACCAGGATGCCCTGTTCGTTTGCGCGTATTGCCAGAGCATCAACATGCTCCGCGCCACCAACAGAGAGAGCAAGATGTACCCACCCTGAAGTGTTATTGTCAGGTACAGGGTGAGTCAGTCCCGGTTTGGTCATTAACTCAATCGCAATGTCCTCACCAATGTTGACGAAATAAGATTCAAACCCGGGATTGGTTTTGCTGCAGTATTTTTCGTTTATCACACCATCAAAAAACAACACCCAGAACCGGGCTTGTCGCTCAAGATCCCGGGTCCATAAAGCCATGTGTGCAATTTTCATCGCGATCCTCTTATCGTTTTATTCTGAACGGTACACCCCCGCTAAGGGATATTGACATCCTGCACCATAATGCACGATCATGCACGTTATTGCTCGATGTTTATTTTTATGGAGTTCTCATGCTCGATTACGCTGCATTCCCGGATCAACGCCAGGCGCTTATCTATCAGATCCTGCAGGAAAACGGCAGAGTGATCTGTACTGAACTGGCCGCCCGTTTGGGAGTATCAGAACATACGATCCGCCGTGATTTACATGAGTTGTGCAAAGAAGGTGTTTGCAAGAAAGTCTATGGCGGGGCTGTCTTTTCACTACCGGAGTCAGCGGACATCGCAGTACGCAAGAATATGAATACCGCTAAAAAGAGCAGCATCGCGCAAAGATGCGCCCGGCTAGTGAAATCCGGGAGCTGCATTTTTATCGACACAGGAACAACCAACCTGGCAATGGCTGAAGCCCTTCCCGCTGAGCTGGCATTAACCGTCGTGACAAATTCACCTGATATTGCCGCCGTACTGCTGAAAAAACCGCTATTCGAGGTCATCATGTTAGGTGGGCCAGTGCAGCGATCGTCCGGTGGCTGCGTAGGTCCGACAGCCATTGCCCAGGTACAGGATATTTTATTTGATCAAGGTTTTATTGGTGGTTGCGCGATGGCTCCGGAATCCGGATTAACCGGGTTCGATTACGCCGATTGTGAGTTTAAAAAAGCGGTAATTAAGCAGTGTAACGAAACTATCGTCGCACTGACGGCGGATAAGATCCCTGCCGTCGCACGTTATGTTGTCACCGCCAGCAGTAACATCGATGTCATTGTCGTGGAGGAAAACATCAGCAAACAGTACGGCACCGCTTTTCAGGCGCATGACATCCGCATTTACACCGTGTAACGGTAGCGCATCTTTTTACGTACAGATTCAACGGAATATCACGGTGCTAAACGTGGCGCCAGCCGTCAATGGGGTAATGGCTGACAGAGAGTCCAGGCGAATTCTATGATGGCGTTTATGGTACTCCACAAGCAAGAATTCCTCTTTGTCTGCTGTGGTACATGTCGTCACGGCCCTGGCATCAAAGTGTTCCCCAGTAGTCAGTTCAATGCGCAGCAAATAGTGATAAAGACAGGCAATCTCCAGATAGTCATGCAGATCGCAATCGACAGGATGGTACTTTTCTGCAGCACACATAAATGTCCCCTTCCCCATGTCAACGCCGTTCGGGAAATAGCTCACGCGACTTCCCGAACATGCGACGCTATTTCAACGCTTCAATAGGTGCGCCAAAGTTGATATGCAGCACATTGCCGTCGATCACCAGTGCAGGAACAGACTTCACTCCGATTCGCTCCGCCTCTGCAACGTGATCGGGTTGTTCTCCCAAATGAATAACCTCGATTTCCACATCGGGGGACAGATGCTGTAGCAGTGTTTCTTCAGCGGAAACGCAAACCGGGCAACCAGCATGATAAAAACGGGCTTTGGTCATGATACCTCTCCTTTGAATTATAGTATCGATTCGATACTATAATTCATGCTACGCCAGTTTTATGCTTTGTCAACATAGTTTTTAGTCGATACTATATGTCGAGGAGGATTTTGTTATGCATGACATGTCGCTTTTTGACGTACTGGACCGGCTGTCTGGTCTGACGCGGATGTGGTTTCGCCAGCATCCTTTACTGGCGGATCTTCAGCCAGTACAGCTCAGTGCGTTGATGTATCTCGCACGCTGTAATCGCTATTCCAATACGCCTCTCGCCGTGACGGACTACCTCGGCCTCACCAAAGGAACGGTGTCACAATCGCTAAAGTTGTTGGAGTCAAAGGGGCTGGTAGTACGCACGCAGGATGCCAGAGATAAGCGTAGCGTTCATCTGCAGCTCACCGAGTCGGCCAAAAATCTGCTGGATGCCCTGCTTCCCCCCTCATTTTTGGTGACGGGCGAATCTGCAATGGGTGAGCGCGCAGGTTTACTCAAGGAGCTACTTTTCGAACTCCTGCGAGGCATTCAGCGCACCAGTAATGTACCGGGATTTGGTCTGTGCCAGAGCTGTCGGTTTCACCAAAAAGTGAATGGTCAGGGATTTTGTAATTTAACGAAAGAACCGTTGAGCGAGGATGATTCGATGTTAATTTGTCGGGAGCATCAGCCCCCGGACGTATGATCTTCTCTGGTTTAGTGTCTTCAATGTGGTCGGGTTGCCGCTTTCCAGGATAACCACTCGCTCCTGGCATTTGGCGCGTCGATATTACGGCTTAAATATGCAGAGTAGAGTCATCAAATAAAAAAGCCAGCGAGAATCAGTCGCTGGCTAATCATTGCGTTCAACGGCATTCAGAACGCGTAACGAAGCTTCAAACTAATGCTCTGACTGGTGAATTTAGTTCGCTGATTGGCATCGTATTGTACCGTGCCGTCAAGCGCATCGCTGAACTTTGCCGTTACCCCAGCACCCGCCATAGCAATCCAGGGGCTTTCACTCATTCCGTGATAGGTAAATGGCGAGTCGGCGGCTCCGATAAATGCTATCGTGGTTTTGCTGCGATCGTTCTTTGTATCGTAACCAGCCCCAACATAACCGTGCACATCAACAATCTCCGATAGCTTAATGCCCGCTTTCAACTTACCAGAAACCACCAGCGCTTCGGTGGTGGTCCCACCTACTTTCAGCCCAACATCCTCTGCGCCACTCTCCTGATAACCTTTATCCTTCACGCGATAGTAATCTGTACGCAGCTCAGGAGTGAGCATCACATTGTCCTGCGGGTGGAAGGTGCTCTGGAATCCAAGCCCGGCCTGGAAGGTATCACTATCGTAGTCAGAATGCGCCACACCATTGTAAGCAGTGCTGCCATCGTTAGGGTTTTCAATATTCAGGTAACGGTTACCCGTTGTATTATTTCGCCCGAAGCCAGTCTGCCAGGTCATCCCCGTATCTGGGGTAAAGTCATATCCGCCATATGCAAGAAGGTTCCAGCTGTCCACACGTGCGTCATGTCTGATATCGTCAGAATTATCGTTAACATCTGTGCGACTCATGCCCAAGGCCAGACCCAGTCGGGTTCTCTCTAAAATGAGACCATCGGCACCAATGGCGAACCCACGTGTATCTGCGTTATACCCAGCGTAATCTCCACGGCTGGACTGGTTATCCCAGCGCCCAACGGGGCGTATCCACAGATATTTCTCCGGATTAAACTCGTTGGTATAACCCTGACCGCGTACGGACTCCTGACGACCACTGACGATGTCGCCAAACGCACGCAGATTATTCATTTCAATGTACGGCATGCTGCCATCCATCAACGGGGCAAGTTGAACCACATTTTTGTGAACCTGACTGGCATTAAATGACGAGGTGATCGCGCATACGGTACTCGCCAGCGCACCGGTACAGTTCTGAGGCGCGGTATAACTATTATTAATGAGGTTATCCAGCACGGTCCCGACGCCGACTAATGATGGATTATCACTGGTGGTAGTAATGGCATTACCGACGGTAGTCAGATTCGTCTCGGCAATTTTCAGCGAGTAGCTGGTGCCGGTTTGCACCGAAATAAACTGATAACGAAGCGAATCATCCAGTACCGCCGAGGGTGTGCCTGTGATCTTACTGGCCGTAACGACATCAACCAACTCATCGCCATCAGCGAAGCTAGTGCTACCTTGGGTTATCACCAGCGTCCGTCCATTCAGTGCAGCGTTACCGGCAACATTCAGCTGACCATAGCTGCTGGTGCTGTCTGCCTGCAACGCCAGGACACCGTTGCTATTTTGTACGTAAGTATTTACGGTTGAGGGTTGCTGGCTGCTGAGTAACTCGAAAATACCGCTGTTACTCATCGCGCTGTTCGGGGCATTAACACGCCCAATAATAATCCCTTCGTTATTGATACCGCCCACTATTGTGCTTGTACTGGCCACTTGAATAGCATCACCGGTTAACGCGCCAATCAATCCTTTATTTTCGAACTGATTTACCACGGAAGAATTCTCTAACACGACCGCGTTGCCACTGTCGCCGCCAATAATCGTCCCCATATTGACTAGCGTACCGGTCTGAGACGTTCCGCCAAGATATACGCCGGCAACGCCGCCATCAATGATACCCGTATTGAGCAACGTACTAATCGCCGCTGAATCGTCAACGGTAATACCATTCCCATTTGGCGCGTAAATAGCACCGCCATCAAGGTTTTGAATGGTCGTATCCTTGACCTTACTCCCGACATAAATACCGTTGCTGCCAGTTCCATTAACGGTGATATTACCCTGGTTGGCGATTTGGCTGCTTCCAGTGGAGTTCGCGTGAATGCCATCCCCGCCAGCACCTGATGTGGTGATACTCCCCGAGTTCTTAACGGACATCCGAGAGACAGCATTCAGCAAGATCCCATTACCAGCGGCGCCGGTCGTGGTCAGCGTCCCCTTATTCTCCAGCGCGCTATCGGATACCTCTGCCACGTTTATGGCATTTTTGTTGTTAGCTGGGGTACTAATTGTACCGCTATTAATGACCTGCGACTGATTTGTGGAAAAGAACTGGATACCGTCGTCGTCTGAAGAAATGCTGCCGTTATTCTGTAGATTTGCTTCATGACTGGAAAAGTGGACAGCTGCACTCCCTCCCGTCGTTTTAAACTGCGTGCCTGACTCAATAATCACGCGTTGCTGATAAGTTTGAAACTGTTGTGGTACCGTCACGTTGTTATTACACGTTACCGTCGCACCAGTGGGGTCTGTACAGTCAGCCCAAACCGCTGGCGAAGTCAACATTCCCGCACTACCCAGGATACTGCTAATAACTAAACAACTAGTTTTCTTTTTCAAACTGGTTCCTTAATATAAAGATAACATTTATAATTAATTTAATTACATCACCTGATAGTTTGGGGATGTTAATATTATTTAATAATACATTAGACCTAATACTCCGTCAGCTTAGTAATCATAAAAACAATCATAGTTTATAAATTCTCCCCCCTGCCGCTTTCATACATGTCGAATTTTCACGCTGCGCCAGTGCGGTGGGTTGTTGAGCTTTGTATCGGTAAGCATTGACGGTATCCCGTATCAATAAATACCGTTATTGATGATGGACTATGACGGTAATTCGTTTAATACGTCATTTATACCGTCAAAAAAATGGGGTTTCCTGAAGCGGTTAATAAAGGTTAACGAGAGGTGATGGCGCTGAAATCAGCGCCAGTTCTGGTTTTTGGCGAGGTTAACAAAGGTTAACAGGAGAATGTACGCAACTAGTGCTTAACAATATACATTGTGCGGCTATAGGCCACATCTTCCGGGTTGGTAATCGGATACCCTTTCAGCCACGGTTTAATTAAACGCCCGTTGGTGTACTGATAAATCGGCGCAATAGGCGCTTGTTCCATTAGGATTTTTTCTGCTGCGTTATAATCGGCGTTCCGTGCTTTCTCTGTATTTTCCAGCGTCGCCTGAGTCAACACTTTATCGTATGCCGGATTGTTAAAGCGAGAAATATTGCCCGTATGGGTCGAGGTTAATAACGACAGGAATGTGGATGGCTCGTTGTAATCGCCCACCCAGGATGCACGGATCACATCAAAATTACCGGTATTACGGCTATCGATATACGTTTTCCATTCCTGGTTCTGTAGTTTCACATCCACGCCAAGATTTTTCTTCCACATGGAAGCCACAGCAATAGCAATCTTCTGATGATTTTCAGAGGTGTTATACAACAGCGTCAATTTCAGCGGTTTCTGCGGACCATAACCCGCCGCACGCAGCAGCGTTTTCGCCTGAGCGTTAAGCTCTTCCTGACTCATTTGTTCAAACGGAGAAGGTTCCGGGATAAATCCTGCCGTCACATCCGGCGTGAAATGCCATGCGGGTTTTTCTCCAGTCCCTAATACTTTCTCCGCCATCAGACGCCGATCGATAGTCATACTGAGAGCCAGACGCACGCGTGAATCGGCGGTCGGCCCTTTTTGCGTATTAAACGCATAGTAATAAGTACCAAGCTGCGGCGGGGTATAAACCTGGCCTGGAATATCCTTCAGTAGCTTCTGATACATATTTTTCGGGAAGGACTCTGTAATATCAATATCGCCAGCAAGATAGCGTTTGGTCGCAGCAGACTCCTGGTTAATCGGCAGGAAAGTCACTTTTTGCAGCACCGTTTTGGCGTTGTCCCAATAATGTGTGTTCGGCACAACTTCCAGTTTCTCATTAACCACACGGTCTTTCAGCACATAGGCACCATTACCGATAAGGTTGCCGGGTTTCGTCCACTCTTTACCACTTTCAACATTCGCTTTTTGGACGGGATAAAACGCAAAGCTCGCTGTCAGGTTGGCAAACCAGGGTAGTGGTTTGTCCAACTGCACTTTGAAGGTATGCGCATCCACCGCGCTGACGCCTAACGTATCGGGTGTGGCTTTGCCATCAATGATCGCCTGGGCATTGTTGATCCCTGCAAGCGCGGCAAACCAGGCAAACGGCGACAGTGTTTTCGGGTCCACCAGACGCTGCCAACTGTAGACAAAGTCCTGTGCCGTTACCGGCGTACCATCGGACCATTGTGCATTATCGCGCAACGTAAACGTCCAGATGCGGTTATCATTACTCTTCCACTGTGTGGCTACACCGGGAACAATCTCACCCTTGTCATTCTGGTTTACCAGCCCTTCGAATAAATCGCGAATAACCTGAATTTCTGGAAGCCCAACGGCTTTTGCCGGATCGAGTGACGCTGGCTCATCTTTTATATGACGCACCAGTTCTTGCTTTTCTGCCAGTACCGTTCCGCTGGGAACATCCGCAGCATAGGATAAAGAAATGCTGCTAACCAACAGCGCACAACAGGTTACTGAAACAGAATGCCTCATAAAATACCCTCAAATCTGGCCACTAAGTGAATGAGTAATTATTTGTATCGCCAGCAGGAAATGCAATTAACTTCCGACAGGAAAGTGATATTACACCTGAAAAGATAAGTGTGTGAAAACGATTTGATTATCCATACATTTTGCACAACACTGCGAGTAACCATTCAGCATTCAGAGATGACTATGACCGTTACCCGTCCCCGTGCCGAGCGCGGCGCATTTCCGCCAGGAACTGAACATTACGGACGTTCACTATTGGGCGCACCGCTAATCTGGTTCCCGGCGCCGGCAGCCGATCGTGAAAGCGGTTTGATACTGGCTGGTACTCACGGTGATGAAAACTCATCAGTCGTCACCCTGTCCTGTGCCTTACGTACGCTCAACCCTTCCCTGCGTCGTCATCATGTCGTGCTGGCCGTTAACCCTGACGGTTGCCAGTTGGGCCTGCGCGCAAATGCAAACGGCGTAGATCTTAACCGTAACTTTCCGGCGGCAAACTGGAAATCCGGTGAAACGGTATATCGTTGGAACAGCAGCGCAGAAGAGCGTGATGTGGTGTTATTAACCGGCGATCATCCGGGATCAGAGCCCGAGACCCAGGCACTATGCCAACTTATTCACCACATTCATCCTGCATGGGTAGTTTCTTTCCACGATCCGCTGGCTTGTATTGAAGATCCCAGACACAGCGAATTAGGCGCGTGGCTGGCGCAGTCGTTCGAATTGCCGCTGGTAACCAGCGTCGGTTATGAAACGCCAGGCTCTTTTGGTAGCTGGTGCGCCGATCTAAACCTACATTGCATTACTGCAGAATTTCCGCCCATTTCATCGGATGAAGCGAGCGAAAAATACCTGCTGGCAATGTCTAATCTTTTGCGCTGGCATCCTTGAGATGAAGCTGTCCGGTGGTAAAATGTAAGGCAGGCTCCGCGTCCCGGGCCAGCCAGGTTGGGCCATCCAGATCGGCAAAGCTGACCTGTGGCGTAAGCGGCAATGCAGCGCCGATCGCCCTTGATGTACACAACATGCAGCCGAGCATCAACGCAAATCCCTGCTCTCGAGCTTCGGTCGCCAGCGCCAGCGCCTCCGTCAGTCCGCCTGTCTTATCCAGTTTAATATTCACCATTTCATAGCGGCCATGCAGCGCTTTCAGACTGCTGCGGGTATGGCAGCTTTCATCGGCACAGACAGGCAGCGGATGCACGAAATTCTCCAGCGCGGCATCATCATTAGCCGGCAGAGGCTGCTCCAGCATCGCAACGCCTAAATCCGCCATTAACTGGCAGCGTGCGGCCAGCCCTTCAGCACGCCAGGACTCATTAGCATCGACAATGATTGTCGCCTCAGGCACAGCCGCCCGGATTGCAACCATCCTTTCGCTGATTAAGTGTGCATCCAGTTTTACTTTCAGCAATCGGGCGCCGTTATCCCATAGCGCAGTCGCGCTCGCCGCCATCTGCTCTGGCGTGCCGATCACGACGGTTTGCGCGGTCGTTACTGTTGCATCCAGTTCAGTGCCAACATAGTCGGCCAGAGACTGTTGTTGCTGACGCGCATTGAGATCCCAAAGCGCACAGTCAACGGCATTACGCGCCCCCCCCGCGGGCAGTAATGCCTGCAGCGCTTCACGCGTCAAACCGTGCTCCAGTTGCGGCACAACACTCATGATTTGAGCCAGTACCGACGCATCGCTTTCGCCATAGCGAGGATAAGGCGTACATTCTCCAATCCCTTTTACACCATTCTCTTCCAGTTCAACCACCACCACATGCGCTTCGGTCCTGCTCCCGCGGGCAATCACAAAGGGAGTGTGTAACGGCCAGGCTTCCTCATACACCTTAACTGATCTCATTTGTTTTCCTTATTGCAGCCCCTGAAGCGGATATCCGCAAATAGCGTTTGCCGTGTTAACTGCTGATGGCATAAACTAGCCTTGACGTTAACTATATGTAAACAGGAAGATAACCATGTCACAAACCGTTCATTTCCAGGGCAACCCGGTTGCCGTCGCCGGCTCTATTCCTCAGGCTGGAAGCAAAGCTCAGGCTTTTACCCTTGTGGCTAAAGACCTGTCTGACGTTACGCTGGGCCAGTTCGCAGGCAAGCGCAAAGTGCTGAATATTTTCCCAAGCATCGATACCGGCGTGTGCGCGGCATCAGTACGTAAGTTTAACCAACTGGCGACAGAAATCGACAACACCGTCGTACTGTGCATTTCAGCCGATCTGCCATTCGCCCACTCTCGTTTTTGCGGCGCAGAAGGTCTGAGCAACGTTATCACGCTGTCCACCCTGCGTAACGCTGAATTCCTGAAAAACTACGGCGTTGAAATTGCCGAAGGTCCGCTGAAAGGTCTGGCTGCTCGTGCCGTTGTCGTTATCGACGAAAATGACAACATCGTGTTCAGCCAACTGGTAAATGAAATTACCAACGAGCCTGACTATGATGCAGCGTTGGCCGTGCTGAAAGCCTAAGTTGCCCTGAATACAAAAATGCCTCCGGATGGAGGCATTTTTATTTGCATCATGACTCTTCGCTTTTTTTCTGCTGACTCAGACCATACTCGCGTAACTTATTGGCGATCGCGGTATGTGAAACCCCCAGGCGTTTGGCCAGTTTACGCGTGCTGGGATAATTCATATAAAGCTGCGTCAACACGGAACGTTCAAAACGGCTGGTGATTTCATCCAGCGACCCTTCCATCACCTCTTCTCCGACGGCAACTGTCGCTGCATCATAATCCGGCAATAAGATATCCTGCGGACGCAGTTCATAGCCTTCAAGCTGAGTTAACGCCCGATAGATAGCATTTTTAAGCTGACGCACATTACCCGGCCAGCCGTAGCGGGTGAGCACCGTGCTGAGATCGGCAGACAACTTCGGACGCGGTACGCCCTGCTCGTCGGCAAAACGTGCCACAAACAGCTCGGTGAGCGGCATAATATCTTGTGGGCAATCGCGTAGCGGCGGCAGATTAAGCGTCAGGACATTCAGGCGATAATAGAGGTCCTCACGGAAAAGACCTTTCTGCACCAGTTCCACCAGGTTCTTTTGCGTCGCGCAGATTACACGAACATCAACATGAACTTCATGATCTTCGCCCACGCGACGGAACGTCCCGTCATTAAGGAAGCGCAGCAATTTCGTCTGCATGCGCGGCGACATTTCGCCAATCTCATCCAACAGCACTGAACCGCCATTCGCCTGCTCAAAGAACCCTTTTTTACCTTCCGGGGCGTGGCCAAACAGTTCGCTTTCTACCGCATCTTCAGGAATAGACGCGCAGTTCAGCGCCAGATAGGGTTTTGACGCACGTGGACTCGCCAGATGGCAGGCATGTGCAAAGAGATCTTTGCCGGTGCCAGTATTTCCGGTGATCAGCAGCGGTGCACTCAGCGTCGCCAGCTTGCGAGCCTGTTCAACAACGTGTTTCATTTTGGCGCTAACGGCAATAATCTGGCTGAATGCGCTCAGATCCTGGGTGGTCATGTTTTGCAATTGACGGCCCATGCGGAGGGTGGAACGCAACATGACAACGGCTCCCGTCAGCATCTGCTCCTGGTTTTCACCCTGCAAATGGACTGGCGTAATCTCCATCAGGAAGTTTTGCCCGTTAATCACAACATGTTCACTATGGGAATCCTGCGGATTACTTTCCAGCCAGCGCTGGAAGTTAAACCCATTAATGAGCTGTGCCGCCGTGTGGTTGCGCATCCGCTCCTGGGGATGGGCAAAAAGCTGGCAACTTGCCGGGTTTGCCATCTCCACTTTGCTTTTCATATCCAGAGAAAGAACGGGTTCAGGCAGTGCTTCAAGCAACGCGCTAAGCGCCAGATGCTCGCGTTCGGAAGGCATCCAGGGCACGGTACGGACGTCCGTTACCCCTGCGATGCGGCGGATTTCAGCCATCAGGCTGCTGAAGTTAGTGAACTCCAGTTCCGCAAAATTAAGGTAAATTCGCCCGATGGGGTCAATCTCGATACCGCGTAAATCAATGCTTCTCAGCACCAGTAAATCGAGCAATTCGCGGGTCAGACCAAGACGGTCTTCACAAAAGACTTCCAAACGCATAGGAACCTTCACCTGGACAAGGGATCATGTGTTAGATGATAAGCCAGTATTGGGTTAGCAGGAAGGATTCTGTCAACAAATATTGACAGCACGCTGGAAAATTGGGCACCGGGGCGTAAAGTTATACGATCGGCACCCGTTTTTACTCAACTTTCACGCGGGGATTTGTTCTTTTGTAAGGTCTCTTTCACCTGACCGATCAACTGACGGCGGAAATCCCCCAGTCGCGGTTTATCATCATCAATCCACGGTAATGGACGGCACAGCTCCATCGCTTTAATCCCCAGACGCGCGGTTAACAAGCCCGCGCCAATACCCTGCGCGGCACGCGTGGATAACCGGGCCGCTAAATCCTGCGACATCCAGTCCATCCCCACTTCCCGCACCAGCTCGCTGGCCCCGGCAAAAGCGATATTTAACAGTACCAGACGAAACAGACGCAGGCGGCTGTAATAGCCGAGTTCGATGCCATAAAGCGTCGCTATACGGTTAATCAACCGCAGATTTCGCCAGGCAATAAACGCCATATCCACCAACGCTAACGGGCTGACCGCAATCATCAGCGTGGATTCTGCCGCAGAACGACTGATCTCACGTCGTGCTTGCGCATCCAGCACTGGCTGCACCAGGTGGGCATACAGGCTCACAACTTCCCGATCATTTTGCGTTTCATGGATAGAGGCATACCAGCGTTGTAGCGCAGGGTGAGACTGATCGATACCCGCCTGTTGCGCCAACCTCTCACAAAATGCGCGGCCTTTTCCGGTTCCGTGACTGTGTAACAGATCACGCGCTTCATCACGCTCGTGCGCGCGTTGACGTAAACGCCACAGCCGACGCCACTCGGTTGCCACCGACCCCACGCCTGCGCCAATAATCAGCGCGCCCGCAGCACAGCCCCCCAACGCGACCCAGTCCTGAGTCTGCCAGGCGTTCATCGTCCACTGCACGCCCTGAGCAACCACACTGATACCAAACAGTGCCAGCCCGCCCATCACCATTTTGCGCCACAGGCTGCGTTTAGGACGTAACGCGGCATCAATAACAGCTTCAGCCTGACCTTCGTCTTCCAGCGGCTCATCCACTGTCGCCGGAGAAAATGTCTGCGCTTCGGTATCGTTGAACATTTGCTGTGCTTTAAATGCCGTGTTTGGTTCCACTTCCAGTGGACCTGAGAAATCGATACGCGGTTTTAACGGCTCGCTCATCGCAATTTATCTCCTATTAAAAACTCCAGCGCGGCATCCAGGCGAATATGCGGTAAGGCTTTATCCACATCCATGACCTGTGGGCGAAAGGCTTCAAACTGGAAACCCTGGCGATCCCAAAAAGCCTGGCCCGGTAAACGCGCAGGGACTTCTCCCGGATAGACGGTCAACGGCTCGCCATCGCTCAGACGATTGCCGCGCAGCGCGGGGATCTTCTCGCCCTTCACATCAATCAGGCCGCTGGTGGTTGCTTGCACCGATGCCAGTCCCAGACAGTCCATACTGATGCCTTCAAACGCAGCATTTTGCCAGGCATCCTGAATCAATTGCTGCAACAACGACACCATATTGGCATGCTGATCGATCGTAACGTGGTCGGCCTTGGTGGCAGCGAACAGCAACTTATCGATTACTGGCGAGAACAACCGGCGGAACAACGTGCGCTGCCCATAATGAAAGCTTTGCATCAGTTGTGTCAGCGCGAGTCGCATATCGTTAAACGCCTGTGGTCCGCTGTTAAGCGGTTGCAGGCAATCGACCAACACAATTTGGCGATCAAAGCGCAGGAAGTGATTCTTGTAGAACCCTTTCACGACCTTTTCGCAGTAGTAATTAAACCTGTCGCGCAGCATGCCTGCGTTGGTATGTTTATCCGCCTGTGCCAGTTTTGACTCACCAAAGGCATCAACATCCGGCCACGGGAAAAATTGCAGCGCAGGTGCGCCAGCCATGTCCCCCGGCAGCACAAAGCGCCCGGGCTGAATAAAATGCAATCCCTGCTGTTTGCACTGATGCAGATAATCTGTCCACGCCGCGGCGATTTCCGCCAGACGGTTTTCGTCAGCAGGCGCCAGTGGATCAAGCCCCTCGCATAGCTGCCGCCATCTGGCCGACCATTCACCTCGCTGCCCCTGCAATAATCCGGTCATTTGCCGTGACCAGCCAAGGTAATCCTGGGCCAGCATTGGTAAGTCAAGCAGCCATTCCCCCGGATAATCGACGATCTCCAGGTACAACGTGGACGTATCTTTAAAGTGACGCAGCAAAGAATCGTTGGATTTGTAGCGCAACGCCAGGCGAATTTCACTGACGCCACGCGTCGGCGTCGGCCAGGTTGGAGGAGAGCCATAAAGCTGGGCCAGTCCCTCGTCATAGGTAAAGCGCGGAATACCAAAATCGCGCTGCGGAACCCGCTTTACGCCAAGCAGACGCTCTTCACGCACACAACTGAGCAGCGGCAGACGAGCACCGGCATGAATATTGAGTAACTGGTTTACCATAGCGGTAATAAACGCCGTTTTACCGCTGCGGCTAAGTCCGGTGACAGCCAGGCGCAGATGCCGATCTACGCCGCGATTAACCAGCGAGTTGAGTTCATTTTTAAGTCGCTTCATCGCCATCCCGTTATGCTGAAGGAACCGAAGAAATTATAACAAACAGGGAGTAAACATAAGGTTTAATACTGAGTTATCAACTCCCTGAAAGAAATCAGGCGACATCGTTCATGTCGCCTTTAGCTAAGAGAAAGCATGCGGATTATTTATTCTCTACTTTAGGAAGATTAATCCCGCTGATACCGCCTTCGTTGGTTACCTGTGTATAGCCCATCCCGGTCAGCATATCTTTTGCCATCCCGGATTGACGACCTGAGTTGCAATACAACTTCACGGTGTCGGTCTTATCAGGGACTTCTGCCGCAATTCGTGCCTGCAAATCCTTTAAAGGGATGTTGATGGCACCCTGAACGTGTTCCTGCTGATATTGTTCAGGAACACGAACATCAATCCAGTGCTCCGCCGCAAACACCGGCATGCCGATGACCAGCGCCAGCGCGAATACGCCTTTTTTCAACATAGTATCGTTCCGTTAAATGATGGAAAGTCACCTAACACTATATACTTGATCTTAAGGAAATATTGCGAGCGTACTATCACTGGCCATAGCGTTGGGAAATTTTCCTGGCAACCTTGCTCAATAACGGCTCCAGTACCAACACCAGCAACATTTTTAACGGACGGCGGGCCACGGATTTCACCGCCCACCCCGCAACGCCCGCAGGGCCGTAGCGAAGTGCAGTAAGAAGCACCAGCTTGCCTGCTATTTTAAAGCCCGGCTTAACCCTTTGCCCGGCACGTTGCCAGCGATTATTCATTTCAATCCTCACAATTGACGGAAACGACTGCGTAATGTGAAGGTATCCGATGTCACATAACGCTCCATTTCACGCAAACGCTTTTCACTCGCGGCCAGTTCACGATCGACGGAATCTAGCAGTTCTCCGCTCGATGGCTGTTGTTCGCCGGATGCGACGTTGTCCGGCATAGGGTCCAGCACAAACGTCAACACGATGTAGGCAACTACGGTGAAAAAGGCCAGACCAAAAAAGACTGACAGTACCACCAGGAGCCTTACCAGCTTCACGGGGACATCAAGATAGTGCGCAATACCGGCACAGACCCCTTTAACCATGCCCTGCTGCGGGATACGCCACAGTTTTTTGTTCAGGTTAACTCCCCCCATTAGCGGTCCCTCCAGTTTGGATGTTCGGCATCAAGGATATCTTCCAGCGCCTGAATACGTTCACGCATACGCTGTGCATCATTGTTGAGCTCTACCAGACGTTGCTGATCGCTTTGCGACAGTTCACCACGGCTGGAACGGTTGCTGTAATGCAGCCACAGCCAGATCGGCAAAACGAACAGCACAAAGATAGTTAACGGAATGGCCAGAAATAGCGCGCTCATGAGTACTCCTTACAGGTGATGAGCGGCGGCGCGTTCGGGCGCCGCCAGTAGTTATTATTGCTTGTCTTGCTGCATTTTGGCTTTAAGCTGCGCCAGCTGCTCGCTGATTTCATCATCTGCTTTCAGGTCAGCAAATTGCTGATCCAGAGATTTTTGCTTACCGAAGTTATGGCTTTCGGCTTCCGCTTCCATCTGATCAATGCGGCGCTCAAAAGATTCAAAGCGGGCCATTGCTTCATCCAGTTTGCCGCTATCCAACTGACGACGGACATCGCGGGAAGAACTCGCCGCCTGATGACGCAACATCAATGCCTGCTGACGAGCCCGGGTTTCACTGAGTTTATTTTCCAGCTCACCAATCTCTTTTTTCATCCGCGCCAGCGTATCGTCAACCAGCGTCACTTCATGCTCCAGAGAAGCAATTAAATCGGTCAGTTTCTGCTTTTCAATTAATGCAGAACGCGCCAGATCTTCTTTCTCTTTACGCAGCGCCAGCTCCGCTTTTTCCTGCCACTCCGCCTGCTGCGCACTGGCCTGTTCAATCCGGCGGGACAGCTGTTTCTTTTCTGCCAGTGCACGCGCTGAGTTAGATCGAACCTCAACCAGCGTGTCTTCCATTTCCTGAATCATCAACCGCACCAGTTTCTGCGGATCTTCGGCCTTTTCCAGCAACGCATTAATATTGGCGTTCACGATGTCGGCAAAACGAGAAAAAATACCCATAATGTAATCCTCACTTACTGTTCTGATATCGGGCAATGCCCTGCTGCTTCCATAATGCACTTGTCGTGCCAACTTTTTATCTTATTGATTTTAAATATAATATCTAATTTTACCTGACGAGAGAATTAGGGTAAATTGGTGAATAACACTAACAAATGGTGAATTTCATCATGGCAGGATATAAAGATACTCTTCTGGGAGAAGCAAACAGCTTCATTGAAGTGCTGGAACAAGTCTCCCATCTGGCCCCTCTGGAAAAACCCGTGTTGGTTATCGGTGAGCGTGGCACAGGAAAAGAGTTAATCGCCAACCGTCTGCACTACCTTTCCACGCGCTGGCAAGGACCGTTTATTTCACTTAACTGTGCGGCGCTGAACGAAAATTTACTCGATTCAGAACTCTTCGGTCACGAAGCTGGCGCTTTTACCGGGGCGCAAAAACGCCATCCAGGTCGCTTCGAGCGCGCCGACGGTGGCACACTTTTTCTTGATGAACTGGCAACTGCGCCGATGCTGGTACAGGAGAAATTACTGCGCGTTATTGAGTATGGAGAACTCGAGCGCGTAGGCGGTAGCCAGCCGCTGCAGGTTAACGTGCGCCTGGTCTGCGCCACCAATGCCGACTTACCGAGAATGGTCAGTGAAGGTACTTTCCGCGCAGACCTGTTGGATAGACTGGCCTTTGATGTCGTGCAACTTCCGCCTTTACGGGAGCGAAAAAGCGACATCATGTTGATGGCCGAACATTTTGCGATTCAAATGTGCCGCGAGATTGGATTACCGCTGTTTCCCGGTTTTAGCGCACAAGCCAGAGAAACACTTCTCCACTATCGTTGGCCGGGCAATATCCGTGAATTGAAAAACGTTGTTGAACGCTCAGTATACCGCCATGGTACCAGCGAATATCCGCTGGACGAGGTAGTGATAGATCCGTTTAAGCGCCACACCACAGACGTTCAGCAGCAGGAAACCCACCCTACAGCGGCAACGTTACCGCTGGATCTCCGCGCATTCCAGCAGCAGCAAGAAAAGACGTTTCTGCAAACCAGCCTACAACAGGCAAAATTCAACCAGAAAAAGGCCGCCGAACTGCTGGGGCTGACGTACCATCAGCTACGTGCGTTGCTTAAAAAACACCAGATTTAGCGATGCATTACCGACCGTTAAGCGCCTTCATGTGCAAAATCCTCCACAACGCACATTGAAATAGTACCGTTTAACGGTTCCCGCATATCACCATTCTTGCATAAGTTTCATACTGCCCTTGCAATGAATGAACGCTCATTCATGTAATCATCACAAGGCGACCAACACGGATACGCCTTGACGCTCCTCTTTAGAAACTGACGGCAGGTAAATTATGGCCAAAAAAACGCTTCGACTTTCATTCCCCCAGTGGCAGGGAGGCAACAATCCCCCCTATCATCTCGGATCACTTCTGTTGTCCTTTCTCTCGCCTGAAGCAAAAGGCCCCGTCGAGGATGTTCCCGTTGCTTTACCAGAAAGTGAACCGCTGGGTGTAATCGATGGCATTACTGGTAAACCACAGATCCTTAAACAGTTGAACGATGCCGCGACGCGTATTGAAAAACACGATCCCGACGCGATTGTCGTATTGGGCGGTGACTGCCTGGTTTCTTTGGTGCCCTTCGCGCATCTGCTGCATAAGTACGGTGATAAGCTGGGCGTGCTGTGGATCGACTCTCACCCCGACGTGCAGACAGCTGAACAGTATCCAAATGCGCATGCCCATGTTCTTGGCGCGCTGATCGGCACGGGCGATAAAGATTTAGTGGACCACGTCACACACAAGGTTTCTCCGTCAAAAATTATGATTGCCGGTATTCACGATCCGCTTAAATACGAAAGCGACTATCTGGCGCATCAGCGGATTGCGACGGCTGGCCCTGATGATGTCAAAACTGGTGCTAACGAGGTTATGGCGTGGATTGCCCGCGAGCACATTGAATATCTGGCGATTCATATTGATCTGGATGTTCTGGACCCGTCACTTTTCCGTTCTGTTTTGTTCGCCAAACCAGGCCGAGGGGAACATGATTTTGGCGATGTGGCCGAGGGTAAACTGACTATTGAAGAGGTGCTTAAACTGGTTAATCTTGCCACGGCAAACGCCGAGGCGGTCGGGCTTACCATTGCTGAACATCTGCCGTGGGATATGGTGAATCTCAAGAATATGCTCAGCGCATTACCTCTCATGAAGTAACGCAAGATATCGATAAATCTCATCGCTGGTTCCAGGCCTCAAAGCACGGTAAAGTTTCGCCATAGATTCAAAGATAAAGGTCGATATGCTAAAGAATACTGAAACCTACCATAAGCTGATTACCGCTGCGGCTGCCTGTTTTGCTGAGAAAGGATTCAGTGCTACCAGCGTGCGCGAAATTTCCACGCGTGCAGGTATCAGCCAGGGAGCCATGTACACTTACTTCAAAAGTAAGGATGAGCTTATACGGGCAATCGTTCTGGAAGAGCAAAACACTGCGCTGGCTGCCCATAATGAGCCCTGTAGCGGATCGTTTTTTGATCGCCTTTGCAAGCAGGTCGTTTCTTGCATTAGCGATGTCGGTTACCCTGTCACGCACCACCTTTGGGTAGAAATCATGGCCGAATCGGCACGCAACCCGGAGCTCAGGGAAGCGTTTATCGCCAGTGATAACATCATGCGGCAAAGCATTGCGGGAATAATTGCGCAAGGTATCGCCGCAGGAGAGTTTCGTCGGGATATTGACCCGGAAGCGATCACCATCATTCTGTTTGCATTTATTGACGGGCTGATTGCCCGTAAGGCTATTAACCCTGCGTTTTCATTGGCCACAGATGTACCTGCATTCCCTGATTTAATGTCAAAGTTGCTCAAATAAAATACTTCCCTCGCCTGCTTTCTGATCTTTTCCCTGCCCACTTCGCGCCAGAAGTGGGCATTACGGGCATCGAAAATACCAATACATTATGTATCAACTTATACATTTAACGGTGAATTGCATCTGAGCTCCCGACCACGAGTAACAGCAAAAAATCATTTCTGCGATCTCATCATTCCTACCCGACCTTACAGCCAAAAATCCTAACGTTATACAAGTATTTCAGCGGATATGCCGAGCGTTTTACGTCGCTCACAGGGCCGTGTCGCTGAAAAAAGAGACTGGATACCTGGATGACGATGGTGTATAGAATAATACAAACAGTATTGTTTTATACTAAATGAATCATTACTACTTACGCCGGAGACTGAACCATGCCCACCAATATTACCCTGAACACAACGACGGATAGCTTCCCGCCAGCAGGCCATTATTCACATAGTGTGACTGCCGGAGGATTCGTTTTCATTTCCGGACAGCTACCTGTCACGGCTAATGGCGAAAGAAAAGCGGATGCGTCTTTTGAAGAACAGACCAGACTGGCTCTCCAGAATGTTGATGCTTGCCTGGCAGGAGCCGGCGTTGCTCGTCATCAACTGGTATCGGTACGCGTCTATGTCACGGACATTAAGCAGTGGCCGACGTTTAATCGGATCTACGGCGAATGGATTGGTGATTCCCGTCCAGCCCGTGCTGTCGCTGGCGTTGCAGAGCTTCATTATGGCTTTGCCGTAGAAATTGAAGCCATCGCATTAGCACAACAAGTGTGACTTTTAACTGCTACAGGTGAAAAACAATGACTGAAATGACACTACCTGATTACCACGATGTTGCCGCGGCCGCTGAGCGCATCTTAGGTTATGCTAACAAGACACCGGTTATGACATCACGAACGGTGAATGAAGAGTTTGGCGCTGACGTTTTCTTTAAATGCGAAAACTTCCAGCGGATGGGGGCATTTAAGTTTCGCGGCGCGATGAATGCTTTGCGCCAGTTTACGCCACAGCAGCGAGCCGCCGGCGTCGTGGCTTTTTCATCCGGAAACCATGCTCAGGCAATTGCCCTGTCCGCAAAATTGCTGGGTATTCCGGCGACAATTATCATGCCGCACGACGCGCCAGCCGCTAAAGTTGCTGCCACGAAAGGATATGGCGGACATGTCGTGATGTACGACCGTTACACTGAAGATCGTGAAAAAATTGGCCGGGATCTGGCAGAAAAACAGGGACTGACGCTGATCCCACCTTACGATCACCCACACGTTATTGCAGGCCAGGGTACCGCCACGAAAGAATTGATTGAAGAAGTTGGTGCTCTGGATGCCCTTTTTGTTTGTCTGGGCGGTGGCGGTCTGCTATCGGGTTCCGCACTGGCCGCACGACACTTGTCCCCTGACTGTCTTATCTATGGTGTAGAGCCTGAGGCAGGCAACGACGGTCAACAGTCGTTTCGCAGTGGCAAAATTGTGCATATCGATACGCCGAAAACCATTGCTGATGGCGCGCAAACCCAACATCTTGGACAGCATACTTTTCCACTGATCCAGAAACATGTTAACGATATTCTGACGGTTTCAGATGATGAATTAATTGCCGCAATGAAATTTATCGCGGAACGAATGAAAATGGTCGTGGAGCCAACGGGCTGTCTTGGTTTTGCCGCCGCAAGAGCGCGAAAAGCGGACCTTAGAGGAAAGAAAATCGGCATTATCATCAGTGGTGGCAATGTTGATATCAGCCGCTACAGTGAATTTCTTGCCGGGTAATCTCATTAAGGTATCTGCGGTGCGGATACCTTATCGCTATGCGCCTGTTCCAGTCTGGAAAAGAAGCCCCAGGACGCTGTAAACTGGCCGCCATAATGGCAACAGGCATCACTGCAGGAGACTGGCATGCCAAAAACCGACGATAACTCGCTACTCAATCAAATTGATATTATCGCCAAAGGACTGAGCGACACCTTCTCTCCGTTTTGCGAGGTTGTGGTTCATGACCTCAAGAACCCTGAGCATGCGATCTTGTCCATACACAATAATCTGTCCGGCCGCAAAGCTGGCCAGCCCGCAACGGAGCTTGGGCTGGCGCGGATCGCATCAGCTGATTTTCCCAACATCGTTGCCAACTACAGCAATCAGTTTGCGGATGGTCGCCCGGTAAAAAGCACCTCTATTGGTATCAAAGACGAACAAGGCAAATACGTCGCAGCGCTATGCCTGAATGTTGATATGACGCTATTTCGCGGGATGCAGAGTATGCTGGCACGGTTTACTGAAACCGAGTGCTCGCCTGTCAGCGAACACCTCGACCCTGGCAGTAATGAAGTGATTCGCCAGCGTATTGATGACTTTGCCGCTAAACGTGCAACAACGGCGCGAGCGTTAAAAACAGAAGACAGAAAGGTACTGATTCAACAATTGCGTAAAGAAGGTTTACTGAACGTACGAAAATCCATGGATACGGTGGCGCAGCATCTGGGCGTGTCCAGAGCAACCGCCTACCTGTACGCCCGTCAGTCTAACGCTACCGGCGAATAAGTTGGTCGTTTGACGCGAGGACGGGAATCAGTTTACCATGATGCAAATACTGTATAAAAAAACAGGATTAGCATTATGACTCTAGCGTTAGTGGGCGAAAAAATTGACAGGAACCGCTTTACCGGGGCGAAAATTGAAAACAGCACGTTTTTTAACTGCGACTTTTCTGGCACCGACCTTAGTGGCACTGAATTTATCGGTTGTCAATTTTACGACCGTGAGAGCCAAAAAGGGTGTCATTTCAGCCGGGCCATCCTGAAGGATGCCATCTTTAAAAGCTGTGATTTATCAATGGCAGACTTCAGGAATGTCAGCGCATTGGGTGTTGAAATCCGTGGATGCCGCGCTCAAGGTGCGGATTTTCGCGGCGCAAGTTTTATGAATATGATAACCACGCGCACCTGGTTCTGCAGCGCATATATCACCAACACTAACCTGAGCTACGCCAATTTTTCAAAAGTCGTGTTAGAAAAGTGTGAGCTATGGGAAAACCGCTGGATTGGCACGCAGATACTCGGCGCAACATTTAGCGGCTCCGATCTCTCTGGTGGTGAGTTTACGTCGTTCGACTGGCGAGCTGCGAACTTCACGCATTGCGATCTGACCAATTCTGAATTGGGTGATTTAGATGTTCGGGGCGTCGATTTACAAGGCGTTAAGATAGATAGCTACCAGGCTTCTTTGATCATGGAACGGCTTGGGATTGCCATTATCGGTTAGCCCAGGCTAAGCAAGCCCGCAATACACCAGGGAGCGGTGAATCCCCGCCCCTGTGTATCTGTTCTGTTACCCCTCAGGCATTGCTGAAGAATGGTGGGTGGAAATTTTCCACGCCTTCCCATCCCACGCGTAAGTAAACGTATAACGGGCCGAAACGGTCGATTTATCTGCGAAGGTGAAGGTATAAGTACCAGCATCAATCGCCTTATTACAGCCAAGGCGAATAGTTCGACTGTCAATTTTCCCGGTCGGTTTCTTCGCCAGGAAATGTTCAAAATAATCCTCACGTTCAGCATCTGTTAACCGGGCTTTATTCGATACCGTGGGAAGTAATACGGCATCACTAAGATAATTTTCGGATACCGTCTTCGCGTTACCCGTTTTCAGTGATTCATTCCACTTGTCGAATAGCGCTTCGATTTGTGCTTTGTCCACCTTCACACATTCTGGAGCCGGAGTCGCAAAAACGGGGCCCGATAAAAGGATCAGTGAAACAGCAAAACTAAGTAATTTCTTCATAGTAATCATTCCATTAATGGTTAGATGGCCACAAGAAGGTCATTGATAACCGGATAGTCAAATCACCTGTAATAACCAATAGAAACCATTAACATACGCCGGGAGTAGAAAATAAAGACGTCAGAAAAAAATGGATAAGTAATACGATGAAATAATTAGATATTTTGGCATTATTGCTCTGTAATTAACATAAACCACTACCTGAATGATTATAGTTCAGCATGCATATGATTTCTGTCCCCTTCCAGATTCTCTTTAACGCTATCCCTTCCTTAAGTTTCGGCACTTGCGACACTCCAGAGCACAAATTTGGCATAGCTGTACCCTCACGAGGCTCGCGCTTTGTTTATTACGGGTCAGATGAGGCATGAAAATGCTAAGATAGTTTATGAGTTATATTCAAAGTGGAGCGCTGGTATGAATATTGACCAGGCCGCAACGTTGAATTTGCAACTAACTGTATGGTTGCCCCCAAACTCAAACGGTAATGGCGAATGTCATTAAATATTAGTAAGATAGCTTCTTTATTCATAGTCCCTTAAAATTATGCGCCTGGTTTTATCAACTCTGATCGTGATGGCTGGACTTCTGAGTGGTCAGGCTGTTGCCGCGCCTCTGCAGACCACGCACGCTGATATTCGTGACAGCGGCTTCGTCTATTGCGTCAGCGGGCAAGTCAATACATTCAACCCACAGAAAGCGAGCAGCGGCCTGATTGTCGACACCCTGGCTGCCCAACTCTATGACCGGCTGCTTGATGTGGACCCGTACACCTACCGACTGGTGCCAGAACTGGCTGAGAGCTGGGAAGTGCTGGACAACGGCGCAACCTACCGTTTCCACTTGCGCCGCGACGTCTCGTTTCAAAAGACGGCCTGGTTTACGCCTACCCGTAAGCTAAATGCAGACGATGTGGTGTTTACCTTCGAGCGCATTTTTGACCGCCACCACCCGTGGCACAACGTCAATGGCAGCAGCTTTCCCTACTTCGATAGCCTGCAATTCGCTGACAACGTGCAAAGCGTGCGTAAGCTGGATAACAACACGGTTGAATTTCGTCTGACTCAGCCAGATGCCTCCTTCCTGTGGCATCTGGCGACACACTATGCCTCCGTAATGTCGGCTGAATATGCCACACAACTGGCCAAACAGGATCGCCAGGAATTACTCGACAGGCAGCCCGTCGGCACCGGACCGTTCCTGCTTTCAGAAAACCGCGCGGGACAATATATTCGGCTACAACGCCACGAAAAATTCTGGCGCGGCACGCCCCTGATGCCACAGGTCGTTGTGGATCTCGGTTCAGGCGGAACCGGACGGTTATCAAAGCTCCTGACCGGGGAGTGCGACGTTCTGGCCTGGCCCGCGGCCAGTCAGCTCACCATATTACGTGATGACCCACGTCTGCGCCTGACGCTGCGCCCTGGAATGAACATTGCCTATCTGGCATTCAACACCAATAAACCGCCGCTGGATAACCCTGCCGTGCGGCATGCGCTGGCGCTAGCCATTAACAACCAGCGTCTGATGCAGTCTATCTACTACGGTACGGCAGAAACTGCAGCATCTATTTTGCCCCGCGCCTCGTGGGCTTATGACAACGAAGCTAAGATTACTGAATACAACCCGGCTAAATCCCGTGAGCAGTTAAAAGCACTGGGACTGGAGAACCTGACGTTGCAACTGTGGGTCCCGACCAGCTCTCAGGCCTGGAACCCGAGTCCGCTGAAAACAGCGGAACTGATCCAGGCAGATATGGCGCAGGTGGGTGTGAAAGTGAAGATCATCCCGGTTGAAGGTCGTTTTCAGGAGGCGCGATTAATGGATATGAACCATGATCTGACGTTATCCGGTTGGGCGACGGACAGTAACGATCCTGACAGCTTTTTCCGACCGCTGCTCAGTTGTGCCGCCATCAACTCACAGACCAACTTCGCGCACTGGTGTAATCCGCAGTTCGACAGCATACTGCGCAAGGCATTGTCTTCGCAGCAGCTCTCCTCACGTATTGACGCCTATGACGAAGCACAAAATATCCTGGCGCAAGAGTTGCCGATCCTGCCGTTGGCCTCATCATTGCGTCTACAGGCTTACCGCTATGACATCAAAGGTCTGGTGCTAAGTCCGTTCGGGAATGCCTCCTTTGCCGGGGTTTCCAGGGAAAAGACTGATGAGGTGAAAAAACCATGATTATCTTCACCCTGCGCCGCTTCTTATTGCTACTGGTCACCCTGTTCTTCCTGACATTCATTGGGTTCAGCCTGAGCTACTTCACCCCCCATGCGCCGTTACAAGGCGCATCGCTGTGGAACGCCTGGATATTCTGGTTCAACGGTCTGATTCACTGGGATTTTGGCGTTTCCAGTATTAACGGTCAGTTAATCTCAGAACAGCTGAAAGAGGTTTTCCCAGCCACGATGGAGCTGTGTATTCTGGCCTTTGGGTTTGCGCTGATGGTCGGGATCCCCGTTGGAATGCTGGCCGGCATCACACGTAATAAATGGCAGGATCGCTGCATCAGCGCATTGGCTCTGATGGGGTTTTCCATTCCCGTTTTTTGGCTGGCGCTGCTGCTGACGCTCCTCTTCTCACTGACTCTCGGCTGGTTACCCGTTTCGGGACGTTTCGATTTGCTTTACGAAGTAAAACCGGTGACCGGTTTCGCCATTATTGATGCTTGGATCTCTGACTCCCCCTGGCGCGATGAAATGTTGGTCAGCGCAATCCGTCATATGGTGCTTCCGGTATTGACGCTTTCCGTCGCGCCCACGACGGAGGTCATCCGTCTGATGCGTATCAGCACCATTGAGGTCTTCGATCAGAACTATGTTAAAGCGGCAGCCACGCGCGGTTTGTCACGCTTCACCATTCTGCGTCGCCACGTATTGCACAACGCCCTTCCGCCGGTCATTCCTCGTCTTGGATTACAGTTTTCCACCATGCTGACGCTGGCGATGATCACCGAGATGGTCTTTAGCTGGCCAGGGCTGGGGCGTTGGTTGATTAACGCGATTCGCCAGCAAGACTACGCCGCTATTTCGGCGGGTGTGATGGTGATTGGCTCCCTGGTTATTATCGTTAACGTCATCTCTGATATTTTGGGTGCTATGGCTAACCCTCTGAAACATAAGGAATGGTATGCCCTACGATAGCACTTACAAACAATGAAAATAAAATCATAAAAATCAGTAAATTAGAAAATTGTATTTCGTGAATTTACTGATTTTAATACACAAAAATGTACACATAATTTTTTCCTTTCCGGCAGTTACCATCAATTAATTAACTGCCGGATATTTCCTCCCCTATCCAATCAGCGGTACCCAAGCTTCAATTCACTACGCTTACAGGAAACTTCTTGTACAATGTCGATAATCCAACATCGTATATGATCGCTACCTGTTTTCTGTCCATGCCACCTTTTATCAATCTCCCCATCTGGGCCCACTCATCATCACTAAACTTTGGCCGCCTTCCACCTATCCGCCCTTCTGCGCGTGCGGCTGCTAAACCGGCGCGGGTGCGTTCGACAATAAGCTCCCTTTCCATTTCGGCCAGTGCACCCATAACATGAAAGAAGAATCTGCCCATAGGTGTGCTGGTATCGATGCTATCTGTCAGGCTCCGGAAGTTAACTCCTTTCTCCCTCAATTCCTCCACTAACCCAACAAGATGCCGCATGCTTCGCCCGAGCCGATCCAGTTTCCATACCACCAGCGTATCGCCTTCTGATAGCGTCCGTAGCACCTTTTTTAACCCTGGTCTGTCGGACACCTTACCGCTGATCTTATCTTCAAAAATCAGCTCACATCCTGCACTCTCGAGCGCGTTTCGCTGGAGTGCAGTGTTCTGGTCATTTGTTGACACGCGTACATAGCCAATCAGCATGAGTTTCCTTCCTGCAAAAGGCCGGAATCATGCCACCTGATCGATAAATGATCATTATTAAAAACGTTGGTTTGGGAGCAGGCGCTCCCCCTATTGGAATCCCGTTTTACTGGCCATTGGCTGCAATGCCAAATACGGTCATGCCGGAATGGTCGGATATGGTATTTCTGAAAACCAATAATACGTCGTTCTCTGCCGCCGAATATCCAAAACTGGCGCTGATGTGGCCGGGTCTGTTTATTCCTGATATGCGGGGGGAGTTTATTCGTATTTTTGACGATGGGCGCGGCGTGAACCCGATACAGCCACTACTGGGGTGGGCGGACTCACGCCTCAAGGAGCATACGCATGTGTTACCAACAGGCAGGATGGCCGTTGGCGTGGACGATGTGTCTTCAACCTGGGTCGCGGTAGAAAACGATGTGGCCACCCCAAAAATATCTACAAAAACGCAGAGCGGTGGCGCCGGTGAAACCGCACCACGCTCAATAGCATTTAACTGTCTGGTGAGGGCAAAATAATGAAACCTGTTTTTGATGAAAATGGACTGGCTATTGAGCCGGGAAATGTCGTCTGCTTTTACTATGATGCAGCCACGGGAGAATACTGCGGGTTCTCTGATGAATTTATTCATCCTGGTGTCAGCATGCCGGGGTATTCAACGGATATCGTTCCAGGAGAGAAACGGTCGGGATTTGTAGCTGTATTCAACGGCACTGGCTGGGAGTACCAGCCAGACCATCGCGGCATTACCGTCTATTCGACTATGGACAGAACCCCGGAATTCGTTGATTACATAGGGGAGATTCGTTCAGGTTACACAACCGTTGCGCCATCCACTCAGTATGATAAATGGGATGGCAGCAAGTGGGTTACAGATGCCGACGCGCAGCGAAATGCGGCGATAGCCAACGCTGAAAAACTGCGTAGTCAGTTGCTGGCCCATGCCGATAAAGTAATGCTCGACTGGCGAACAGAGCTGATGCTGGGTGAAATAAGCGACGCCAACAAAGCTAAACTGTCGGCGTGGATGGCTTATAAAAACGAGGTTAAGGCGGTCGATGTGACAACCGACCCTGGGCATGTTAACTGGCCCGTTCCCCCGGAGGTGTAGGCCAGACAGGTTTTGACGTATCAACCCGCATCAAATCAAGCCGGTAGTCCTGCCAGTTTATCAGGTCGGCGGCCTCTTCAGCCGTCGCTTTGCCTGCATCAACCGCGTACTGTAGAGGTCCAATTCGATTGGTTGCCTCTGACAACAGTGACTGTTTTTTGGATTCAGCAAACCACCGCTGCTCTTCTTCAGTTAATTCCGGGACATAATCTGCGGATGGGATGATCACTGGCATCCCATCACTTCCCGGCCTAATTACACCACCTATGTTCTGGGCGGTAATTAACTCAGTTCGGAGCGACTCAGCAATTTCGACCGCATCTGCGGGAAGAGCCTGGTTATCATCATAAAAACCGTTCTGGCTGGCACTGTAAAAAACTTTCATATTTATCTTCCTTCTGCTTTCCAGTGAAATCCAATAGCAGCGGCGACAGGTGTTGAGCCTGCGTTTGCCCCCGTCAGATATAAACGCACCCCGGTTGTTGTAACGGACCCTACCGTCACGATGTAGTTTGCGGGTTGTTGAGATGTTGCCGTCGCCGTTACGTTGAGATTGTTAGTCGTGGTAAATGCTTTCGTGAATACGATATCGGCTATTCCGGAACTGTTAGATCCACCTGTACCGTGCTGAAAAATATGCTGGCCATCACCTAAAGTCTGGTATTGAGGAAAACTTCCAAAACCAAGGTTTGAGAGACCGTTTTTTGAAGTTAAGACAGGAGTCCATTTTGCTGATGGCGGCTGGCTACCAACATTTGCATTTTGTAGGGACTGATAAGATTCACCGTTATACGTGCACATCGAGCCGATATGGTATTCCTGCTCTGAATGCCATTCTGGGACCCCCATCTGATGCTGATATGCAATGAACTGGCTCATTGCGTACATCGCTGCATTGAAGTCCTCAAGCGAGGGGTGCTCGGAAGCGCCAACAATGCCCCATCCGCGCAGGAAAGATGCCGTGATCTGCGAGGTCAGATCATCTGCCTGATTTGTTCCACCAAACACGGTTCTTTCCAGCCCCTGTGCATCAGAGGCAAAAGCCCGAACATTTCCCTGGTATCGTGCAATCTTAGACATGGATTTTCCTCGAAAAAAAACCGCCCTGGTAGGCGGTATTGAATTTGCTGGCGAAGCCTCTGGCCGAAGGGTTTCGCGAGAAACCGAATGTCAGACCAGGAGTCACCTGATAAAAATAATCGTATCGAACGCCTGCAGGTTTTGGCAGCAAGCCAAGCTTCACAATAAGGCGTAATTCATCAACTGATACCTGCGGTGAAACATTTAGGGCTAGTGTCATGTCCTTTCTGTCAGTGACGTAAGCTTCACCATTGAATGCTGTCTGTATCACATCCTGCAGACTGACCCGATCGTCTGACGCTATCGTTGCACCTGCGGCGTTTCGCGCAATTTTGACTCGGAGAAACCTGCGATACTCATTGTCAGCCAGCTGGTAGTCACCATATGCCGGGGAAAACTTGCTATAGAAAGGCGCTCCGACATACGTCGCATTAGATTTACTGTCGAAGCCTTCGGTATTCAGATGCCCGTCAAACCCGAAAAATACACGGGCAATAGCAGCAGGAACGCTGCGGGGAAGCCCAACTATCCGGCCAATCACATCGAGCCGGTATCCGGCAACCCGGTCGAGATCAAAATTATCTGGGTTACGAATAAAATCAGCGATGATTTGCCAGTGCCTGAGCATGGCCTGTATTTCTGACTTTGCTTTTTTCTTTTCCCAGTACTGCTTAATGAGCATTAGCGTGTAGCGGTTAATGATGTCGTCATTCACTGGAGCACCTCATTAACGTCTATATTTTCCACACTCAACGTGAACTTCCCCTGAAAGCCCGGTGATAACTCAGCATCGGTGTAATCGACTCCATTGCTGCTAATTTGCAAGTTAGTCAGTACAAAATTCACCCGTCCAACACCATAGCCATTCTCATAAAATTCATTGGCATCTACAGACTCACCGATATGCATAGTGCGTGATACAAGTGATTTTTTGAGAGTATCGATATCTATCGGTTCGTTTTGAATTTTCCGGCGGGCAGTGAGCCTGATATGAAGCGGCTTATAGATAGGCCGATCAAGTTGAAGTTCATGGGCTATCAGAAATGAGGTGCCGTCAGGACGAATCAGGGTTTCGGTGTAGCGACCGGTTATACTGCCTTTCGTTCCCGTGCCACCACCTTTCTGTTTAACCATGATCTCCACAATTTCTGAGATCGCTCCCCCTTCCACGACAAGCCATATAGAATTTGCTGGAATACCCGTTGTTTGATCATCGATTTTCGTATCGTTCTCACCGATATTCAGATCGATTACGCCTGCCAGTTGAGCTACTTTAGCGAAAACTGCACCAGTGCTGCCTGTTGCCGGGTTCTCAAGTGAACGATTTCGGCGTTGCCTGAATTCTTCAGGCGTTTCCTCATCCCGACCGACCACAACCGCGGAATCAGAGATAATGCTCACAATCCCTGGTTCTGGTGTGAGTTGAGTGAAGGTATCGTTCACAAGCCCAGTAACTTTCCCAAAGTTTTGAGCAAAAAAGGTAGCTGTTGTGACGCCCGCCGGAACAGTCACGTCCTGTCGGATAGCCCAGACCTGATTTGCCTGGTCCCGTATCTTATACCCGCTATAGAGAAGTGTCGCCCTGTCTGTTGTGACTTTAAGGTCACGTTGCGAACGTGAACCCGGGCGCATGAAAAGACCGTGAAGTTTGGCAATAATCTGCTGCATATCACCAGTATTAAAATCGGGGTCCATTTGGGAATAAAGCCATTGCAGCGCGGCTTCAATATCTGCCCGAGCCTGAGCTTCGATTGCCACGCGTTGACCGTCGGGAGATTCCTGGTCCAAATCGATATCCTGACCATAAATTCCCTTATATCCGTCGCTCAGTTCCTGAAATAACTCCCGGAGAGTGTTTGTCTCAAGGCCGTTGTCGCTAAACTGTAGTGCCATTCTTCAACGCTCCGTTGACCGGGAAGGTGATCGTCTGCTGGTCATAGACGGTCTCAATGCTGAGTTCGATTTTTTGTGACCGGGTGGCCTTATTGACCTCCATCGCCAGGGCGGTAATGCGCATAACCCCATCCGTCGCCAGCGTCACACGCTCTATCTCCCGCAAAATCTCCTGCTCGGTGTTTTTCTCTGATAACAGGTAAAGCCAGTCGATGTTGTCATCCATGTTGAGAGGATTATCGTTTTTGAACGAGCGGATCCGGCATTTGGCTTTCTGCGCGATAGCAGCGCCGCCGGTTATATAGTTTGCCTTCCCGCGCCCAAATCCCCAGTCGTCATTTTTATCAAGTGCTGAAACAATCATGAGATCTCCGTGACAATACCGTTGGTAACTGTGATTGTTTTCCCGTCATCGCTTCGAAATGAACCAGACACCCCAGACTTACCGCCTGTCTTTACCTGTGAATATTGGAGTACATTTAGAACATCGCATTCTTCCAGAGTCGTCTTACCCTCTTTCTGGGTAATTTTTCCTGTGAGGTTTAAATCACCCTCGTGGTCAGAATCCCCCTTCATCATCCTGTTCTTCTTAGGGATATTGATCGCGGTAGCCTGTGGGTTAACCCCACACAGAGCGAAGCCATCTGAATAATCGTGCATACGCATTTCAAGTGGTGAAACAAAGTCGCTACCCGCATACCAGGCGTCATAACAACGCTCAGAGATAAGGACGAGGCAATAGTCACCAGCCGCAATTGGTTCGGCGATATAACTATCACCGCCTTGCAAAATTACCGGGGGGACTTCAATGAACTCTGGGAGTTGCTTGCTGCTCCCTTTCACAACCCGATTGATAACGGGGACGCAACTGATTGTTTTGTCATTTACAGACGTTATTTTTGCGACAACAATGGTGTGAACATCGGCCAGAGCAAATTCAACACCCAGGCCGATAGTGTCGTGAAGTTCTTCGATCATAAATTAAGCCCATAAAAAACCGCCAGAGTGGGTTCAATGGATGGCTAGATAAATACTCATACTAATCGCCGTAGAGCGAACCTGCGCCAGCGTTTAATACTAAGGAGAGTCACTCATGGGATTCAAATTCAGACAGCGCATCAAAATTGCACCAGGCATTCATATAAACATAGGTAAAACAGGCATAACTAGCGCATCAATTGGTAAGGCTGGTGCTACCCTGAACGTTGGTAAAAAAGGGGTAAAGGCAACCGCAGGCATTCCCGGTACCGGTTTGTCTTACACGAGTGGAAACTTGCTCGCGGGTCAAAAGAACTCCACCGGTAAACACGCTGAGAACGTAGAGGAACAAGCACCTGAGCGGCTTGGTTTCTTTTCGGACTCAACGTTGTTAGAGGATGGTCAGGAAGATATTCAACCACCTCGCCCATTGGTCATGGTATTAACCCATAAGCAATTTAGAAAACTATCAACCGAGGAGAAAACGGCATTTAAAAATGCAGGTGGTAAGGTGAAGTTTTCAATAGGCGAGAAAATTTTTATTCTCACAGTCATTATTTTTGCTCTTGGCTGGCTTTCAGATCGTCACCCACCAGAAAAAACCAATTCCAGCGTAACGCAAGAAGTAAAATCTTCAGTTAACAACTGAGTAATTTCCGGCAGGCTGGCATACCACCTTCTGATACCAGGCTGCCCCGTTGTTCTGCCCGCTGGTTTCAATCTGGTATATCTTATAAACCCCGTTTAACGCGGGGTTCGTCACGCTTTCAACAGCGCAAAGCCCACCGATCACCAGCATAGGATTCAGTTTCGTATCGAATACGATCTGCCCTTTCGAGGATTTGGCTAAGGTACTCGAGTCAGTATCTTTTTTGCCTGCCGGATCGGTGTCAGGCTCATTGGTTGGCGTTTTAGCCTTCTTCCCGCCGTCATCCTGTGCGCTAATCTTCGTTGCCTGAGGTGTGTTTAGGAGGCCGCTACGCGCGTTCACGACCGGGATATTCCCCGAAGTCACTTCATTCTCTTTCAGAATATGAACGCGTTCATCTTTGATGAAAAATGACTCGTCAGGCGCAAGGGTATCGGTAAGAATTTTACTGGAGCTACCTACCAGAACCTTCGGCCTGATAAGCGCCTGTTGCTTCGTCACAGAGCCTTTTTTCGTGTTTGGCATGTCCTGCAAAACGGAATCGACGACCTGATCCTTACCGCGCACCGTGCGCGATGTGAAGGAATTGATATAGTCGTGACCGCCGTCTTCGCATTCAAGGCTGACGATGTGGATCGCACCTTCACGTTTTACCGCCCCGCTTTTAACCGAACCCTGAAATACCTGGCGCAGCTTGCCGTCGTAACCCACCTCGAGGCGAACGGGGATATACTTCTCTTCATCTTCGGACTTGAGCAATTGCAGGCGCGTGGAGGGCTTTAAACCGTTGAGGGACACACTCAACTTGCCGAGTGACTTCTTGTCCACGGTTTCCAGCGCCTTGAATGACATGGTGATCGGTGGCTCGATAATCACTGCTTGATTGCCGATCCCCACCGTCAGCCGGTAATCACGGTAAAAAGTATCCATCACGGCACGTCTCCCCCGCGAATATCAATCATCTCTTCCGGCGTGACCAGATACATTTCGATGCGACCACTGGCGAAGTCGTCAGCCCGATATGGGTCAATGCCGGAGCTGTCGGTACAAAGTAACGCGATATCGAAAGGCCAGTTCTTATGACGAAAATGAAGCGTTCCCAGCGACAACTTTACGCCATCGATGTAGTCATCGTTGTATTCCACGCGCATTTTCCACATTTCAACCGTGGGCAGATAACGAATAGTGACCACAGCCTCACCACGGTCAAAAATCAGAATATGCCGCTGGATAGGTTCGTCAGTGATGTTGGTTATCGGATCCATACGTTGATCTCATTAGAATAAAGATTTCGCCGCCCCTTTTAACGAGGTCATGACTGATTTTGACTGGCTGGTCCCGTTACTTTTTTTAGAATTATCAGCGGGCGTCTGCGCCCCCTTATTAGCAACGCCTGCCGTTTTTGATTTAGCAGCTGCCGAGGGGGATTTGAAATGCTGCTCAATCGCGGTGGTAGTCAGTTGCGTGAAGGTGATTTTTGTAAAACTGGCTTCAAACTTAGTTTCCATCGTTTGATTGTCGGTACTGATGATAAGGCCGCTTAATGCCATATTTTCATGAGTGCGATAATCCACCTCCACGGAAATAAGCTGCTTGCCGTAGTACACCCCCTCAATGAAGTCGAGAAATTGCTCACGTATACCTTTAGCGCCACCAGTAGACGGGTTGCCCACCAGCCCAAACAGGTCGGCTCCTTTATCAGCCAGGCGTTTTGCCTTTAAGATGGCCTGCTCTGCGCGATCGGCAATCTCATTCATTTTCTGCAACTGCTGCTGCGTCTTTGTGGGGATGTACTCCAGCACCTCGCCATACTTCGAATAATCTGGCATCAGGCTAAAAGAAGAGTTTGGTTTCGCATCGACATAGATATCGGCAACAACACCGCTGATTTTTATCGTCAGCGGGCCATTGATAATATCGTCTGACGCGTTACTACCGTCTTCCAGCACGTCTACCGGAACCTGAGATGGGTATTCAGTAGCGTCGCTAACTCGCGCAAACATTGAGAACCCGCCGATCCCTACCTTTTTAACAGTATCTTTGCCCGAAGATTGCGCCTGCATGAGGCCGTCTAGAATTCCCATCAACGCCCCCCTCTGCCGCTCAACCGGTTGGCATCTTTCATGTTTTGTTGCAGGTTATCTGCCGCGGTATTCCCGGCCACAACCGGATCGGATGTGTTGATGTGAATCGTGTTCTGCTGGCTGACATTTGAATTGCTTGTCATACCTCCACCAGCGAGACCCACCGCCGCATTCATGCCGTAAGGAATACCATCAGGACTCATGCCACCGTTACCGCCGCCGGTTACCCCCTGCTGCTGTTCATCCTCACCGAACCCTAAGAAAGATTTTGTCGCATTCCAGGCATTTGAAGCAGCATTGCTGATCGTGTTTTTAATGGTCTCACCGAGGTTTGCGAACAATCCCATCACCCACTGCATAAATTCATCAAACGGCTTTCTGAGCAGAGCGACACTTTCAGTGAAAGATTTCACGACATCATCCCATGCCCCCTGAAAATCACCTGTGACCAGCTTACTCAGCGCGCTAAAGAGCAGTTTGATATTCTCAATACCCTGTTTGAATACCTCGATGATGTAATCGACCACCACCATGACCGCGTCTTTAATCGCCAGCAAACCGGGGACGATATCGATCCCCCATGTGTCTTTAAAGAAATCAGCAATAACGCTTTGGCCGCCTTCCATAGCCGTTAACAGGTCATCGATAACGAGGATAACGCCCAGGATTGCTGCAGTGAGAAGGACTACTGGGGACATCAGCACACCCATTACCGTTGCAAGCCCGCCAGTGACAAGCCACCAGGCAGAGAAAGCGATAGTGATAGCAGCGACAATTGGTAGGAAGCGGCGGATCATACCCATAACGGAAAAGATAATTTCCCCAAGATGGGCCAGCCCGTTTTTGATGAGATCCTTATTAGCAATGAGAAAGTCCGTAAACCCATCCACCAGGTCTTTCAGTACCGGCACAAATCCGACGGCAACCTGAAATTTGATACCATCAAATCCTTTCCCTAGCGTGGTGAGAGAATCGTTATAGGCAGCGAACTGATCTGCCTGGTCTTGCGTGACAACACCGAGCGCCTCAGCCTTGTTCTGCAACGAAGATATTTCTTCGCCAGTCATGGATAACAACTGAACCATGGAACGGTCGATACCCATCTTATCCAGTACGGAAAACTTCTCTGCCTGGCTCATGCCGTGCAGCTTGTCGGCCAGTTCACGAAATATCGCATCGGAGTTTTTTACCTGCCCGTTCATATCCTTGAACTGAAGTCCCAGTCTTTCCGCAACGTCTTTAGCTTCCCCCTCTCCGGTAGAAACAAACTCCCCCACTCGTTTTGTCATCTCACCAAGCGAAGCCTGCAACGCATCAACACTTGAACCATTTACGGACGCCGCATAGCCCAGTGTCTGAATGGTCTCGATTGCTACGCCCGTTTCCCGGGAGAACTGGACCAGGGGATCAATAGACTGACTGATAGACGTCACCCAGCCAGCAACCCCTGCTGCCGAACCAGCGATAGCAGCCCCAAGACCGGTAAGCAGACCAATAGACGCTTTCAGATTCGCATTGAAGGTTTCCTGCGGCGCCAGATCACCGATAAAGCCGAATTTGGTAATAAGCTCGTTAACTATCGCCATTCCGGGCTTTCTCCATCTCGTAGTGTTGAATGTCTGCGCTGATATTCTCGAACTCAAGCATGTCAAACAGCTCAGGTGTGTCTAATTTAACAAGTTCGTGATAGGGGCCGTATCCGGCCTTTGATAGCGCCAGATACATGCTCATGTCGTCGCTTATGTTCGAGGATTTAACGTAAATTTCTGAACGTCTGGAGCTTCTGAACGTGAGTTCATATTGCTCCCGCCCATAAAAGGCAGGCTGATAACCTGAAGCGCTGTTGTGATTAGCATGACGTAATCACCCGGGAAGGATTCGAAGTGTTCCTGCTGCTTGGACAATTGCACACCATCAAACAGAACGTAATCGAACATCAGGCGCTCAATTTCCTCGAATCGTTCTGAGTCAAGAAACTCCAGAGACTGTCGCGATAACTCAGAGGCAATGCCTGTGAAGAAGGCAAAAACCTTGCGACGTTTTTTGTGTGTCATCGCTGCAAAGTCGTAGCGGTTGCCGTTAATCTCCGCAAAGCCGTCCTTGTAGACGGCTTTAATCATCTCAAGCGCTTTCCGCTGCTTTTCTTTCAGTTCTTTGTCATTAACCATGGGATACCTTATACATTGCGCACGACGTTACGGAACTCGATGGTGTACTCCATCAGTGCATTAACGTCCTGGTTGTTTTTTGTTTGCGTCGGTTGCGTGGTGATAGAACCAGCCTGTAGATCGTAGGTTTCCTTCAGTGCCGCACCGTCGCGCACGAACGACTCTTTGACTGAGCCGTTAAGGACAACGGGGATCGCCGAGTTACGCTGCTGGTTGAGCCAGATATCATCGTTAGAAAACTTCTGGACGCGTATCACCATCACATGCACCCCGGCATCGACACGCCCGGAGATTGTGACGCCGTTATTCGCACTATTAGCACGACTCGTAAGCGGATTAGATGGCGTTAACGTGACGTAGTCCCCCACAGCGATATCCGTGATGATTCGCCCATTCAGAACGATGGTCGCGGTATCTGCACTGATAACAATCTGAGACATTTACCGCTCCTTATTTATTGAAATTGATGATGATATCGGCACTGTGAACAGCACCAGCATTCTTCACTGCAACCTGAACAACCGGGGATTTGCGTTCCTGCCTGTCTGCGGTTGACTGGTCTTTCAGATCACCGGCCAGCACGTAATACCCGTTTTGCTCGATATTTCGCAGAAACATTTCCCGATCCCCAAAGAAGTCAGGCAGCGTCCAGGCTCCCGGATTGAACACACCAGCACGAACAAATCCGACCGTGGTCTTTTCAACACAATCCTCTAACTGATCGACACCGTAGTAGGTTTGCGGGACTTTAGTCGGCGTGGTTTTAAGGAGGTTGAAGGAATCCGTCTGCACTGCGTCAACGTAGGCCATCAGGTTATAGACGTTGTCGACAAAATCATTGGCACCGCTCGACAGCACGCAGGGAACGTCTTTAATCGTGGTGTAGATGTCGAGACCTACGCGCTTCGCTTTGTCGATCTCCGTCTGCTCATAACTTTCGGCCGGCACATTCATCGTTTTGAGGTGCAAAGTGATTGCAGTGCGCTCTCCGTTGAAATTAACGGTATGCGTGCGCGCCATATAGCTGACACCAAATTTCCGGTTGCCTGCTTTGCTGTAGAGCATGCGGAAATTACTCTGGCTGGCGAGTGTGACCGCCCATGCCGGATTAGACGGATCAACTTCCAGAGCAGCGGAGCCGGTAAACGTCTCATACACGATTACCGCGTTCGCTTTAGCCCATGAAGCGATCAACGGCACCTGCGCATCGAGAATTTTGTCGATGAAGGCCGCGCCTTTTACGTTGACCTGCGCTTTGAGTTTGCTGAGAGATTCCAGTTGGGTTTCCGGAGAAACCTCTGTTGATGCACTGCCGTTAGTCTGTGATGCGCCAGAACCCTCAGCAATCGCCAGCAGATCACCAATAAAAGAACCACCGGCGATCGCTTTCGAAAAACCAACCACAGAGTTAGCCCCTGTTGATTTGCTGGTGATTACAATACGGCTGCCATCAAAAACAACCGATGCGACCGCTGACGTGATTTTCGTCTGGATTTGGGCGATAACATCTGCCAGTGTCGCCGCCGTCATGCCATTAATTACAGTCACATCGTGCTTCGTGCCGTCAATCTCAATACTGAATGACCAGTCAGACTTCTCACGTAACGCTGGCAGTACGACTGCCTGAGAAATCTCACCGCCACGCAGTACACCGCTGGTCGCGGGCAGAGTTTCCCCGGCAGCATTCCAGTAACCGACGATCAGCGTGCCGCCTGCGGATACCGGGTTAGGACTGGTCCCGAAAAACACATTCGCAAAAGCCGCGGTGACCGAAGAAGCCCCCCAGTCCTGTTCGACAGCAGGTGCGCTTTTGTATGAACGCCAGCGTTCAGCGGTGCTCAATACCCCCGTCTGGCTGGTCAGAATTGCGCAAACGTTGATGTTATCTCGCGCCGCCGCCCGTCCCTCTTCGAGAAGCGTCACATTAATGACGTTATTAATTGATGCCGACATTTACTTGTCCTCTAAAAATTGAAACTGCGGCGTATCGATGCGCAGTGTCTGCACGTCCCGCGCAGGGGCATACTGAACATTGAAACTCAGGTGAACACGGTTGCCGTGGGACTGTCCCAGAAGTTGCCCCACATCGATGATGTTTGAGACGGCCATGATGGTAAGTGAATGCGTGCGGCGCAGTTCGTTCGCGTGCTGGCTTTCACTCAGCATCAGGAAGCTTTCAGCGTTGACGTAAGCCTTATCCCCGTAAAACTCCAGGACAATCGCGTGGCTCACTGAGGCGCTATAAGTCATTATTTCAGCGTCACCATTAAAGCGCTGGCCCCGGGCCAGCACTGATTGCGGTAGTGAGCCGTTTACCACGATATAACTGGTGGAAAAGTCGGACGCCTGTACGTTACGACGGTCGAACTTGATCAGTTGCTCGTCGTAGCCCAGAAGGTCACGCACGAAACGCGCGACCGCTTTCAGGTGGGGTTGTGTCATGGCGTTGGCACCAGTAGCGGGAGCCGGGTTTCCTCGGCGATGACAGCGCAGAATCCGTAATCCATAAAATCGGCCGGGGACACGACTTTGTAATCCTTGCCTCCCTTCTCAATAAACTGACCGGTTTCAATTTTCAGCCGTGCATGAATCAGCAGATATTCTTTCGACCAGTCCAGGCTATCCAGCGTCAGATTCTCTTTGTTCGCACTTTGCACCACCGCCAGAATGTCCTGGCTGCTAACAGTCACGGACGGTTCAAAATCGATGGTGGTTTCAGTACGGGTTTTGAGTTTTACAGGCTGTTCCCAGCCGATTAACGCGTCGCTCATATCAAGGTCTGATAAGTCGCTCACTTACGAACCTCCCACGTTATGGCACCACGCAGGGCGCCTGTATCAATTAACGGCGCAGACGATCCTTTAGCCTTTTTAGTTGCAGCAGTGATATCTGGCCACGTGCCATACCCGGCAGTCTCAAAGGCCTTCACGCTGATATTTCGCGCCGTCGCGCCTATCAAATTTAATGCGGTGTCAGCATCCATACGCCCGGAGCCTACGGCTTCACAGGCCTTTTCGATTGCCCGGTTAATTTCCGACTTTTTGAGGGTGAAAGGAGCACGAAGAAAGGAGCGTTCGGGAACGGTTATCTTGTGGGCTGCCGTAAAGCCGCTAACCGGTCCCATGAAGGTCTTGCGGGTGAAAGTAGCTTTTCCACCGGTTGCCATATACCCCGTCCCGCCAGGGTGATCAATTTCAGCACCGAACTCGTGAACCGCACCAATTTCAATAATCGATGTTCCGTCATCGTGAGTTTTATTACCCACCTTGCCTGCTGGCAAACCTACTGCAACGTAATGCGTTTTCATCGCCTGCAGGTTCTTCAGGTATTCGGTGGTAAGTTTTAGCGTTTCTTCCGGAGTCATAAGCCTCCTTATCAGCTATCGTATTGCCAGTACATGCACACCTACCAGCTTACGAAGCCTCAGGTACTCCTGTCCGAATGAGCTTGAGCCGTACCCGTCATGGCTGGTCCCAAACCCGGCATCGGGCGCAGAGTAACCCAGAGACACGCCTGCAACGGATCGGCTGGTGATTGTCTGAACAGGCTTGCCATTGCTACTGCCCGATGGAGTGAGCGCGCCAGCCGCATACAACAGATGCGCCGCTAAAGCATGAAGTCCTTGCTCGTAGAGCTTGTTCCATACCTTGCGACTCATCTGGTTAGCTGCATCCTGTAGCGCCCCCTCTATGCGAGCAGGGGCAACACTGGCGAACTCGGGGTAACGAACGGTGAATTCCATGCTACCCCCTGTGATTACTCTGCCGGTGAGGATTTGTAATCGACATACACGGCAGACTGCGGCTGTTTCCACATCGCACCACCGAAGGCAGAACGATAACCACACTCGTAGGTCAGCAGATCACGCTGTCGTGCTGCCAGCAGTTCCGGCATATGCACTTCCATTTCCACGTAGTCCTCGTCGTAGGTATAAATCGCCAGGCGAGTTTTACCGGACTTGATGCCGACCGCGTAGTTGCTCGGGACTTTAACAAACGTGATGTTGAAGGATTCATTGCCTGAAGCCTTGCGCAGCGCCGCCATAATGCGATCCATTGCCGCAACTGGCAGCAGGTCAGCACCTACAATCTTCGCGTTCGGGTCGAACTTCTGCATGGCGAGCATAAAGTCGCTGGCATCCATTGCGATATGCGTTGGCTGGATACGATAGCCGGATTTGCGCCATGCCGCGTTGTAAGCATCCAGCACCAGTTTCACGAACTCATCAGAGGTCATTTCGGCAATGGTTTTCCCTGACGTGTCGGTGAGAAGTTGAACCTTCACCCCTGTCAGCAACCCTTCCTGGCCTTTAACGCCGCGATGACCGACATAACCAGCATACTGAATGGTGGCAAGGGCGTTGGCATACAGATCATCCTGCTTTTTGGTCTGCAGGTTGATGTTCAGACGTGCGATCTTCTCCAGTTCCTGCTGAGTCCAGGTTGCAGCTTTAGCCCACTGGCCAACAGGCGCTTTCAGCCATTCGATATCACTATCAATGGTTTTCAGGCTGTTTGTTTTGTTACCAATGATGCCGTCTTTAACCGACCCGACCACCTCTGACACGCCAAAATCCACGTATTCCAGAGAAAAATCCAGGCCGTCTTTAACCGGAAGGGCTTCACCGATGTTGATCTCCGGCAGTTCTTTTTCCTGCAACTGCGTGTCACGCTCGGTGAGCGCCTCCTGCAGCACTTCTTCGAAATCTGCTGATTCCATAGGCATTGGTTATGCTCCTTCCGTCTGCTGAACTGCCTGTTGTACGTAGCCCAGGGTGATAGCCACGCAGTTATTACCCGCGCTCACATCTTCCACCCAGTAGCCCAAATCAATGTTGCCGGCTGCTTCTGTTGTCACCTTCCCGGCATCGGCACCCGTCGCCACGATGTAGGCCGCCGCGCCACGAGTAAAATCAGCGTCATCGACTGTCAGCGCGCCAACACAATCGCCGTGGGAAAAATGCCCAACGTTGACCTGTTTGTTGTGCGGTGCACCGTCGCCGTAGATATCACGCACCACAATCCCGTGAATGCGTTTGCCAGCAGCGAGAGGCATCACGCCGCCGTCCGGGTTGACAGCTACGAACGTGCCGTAGGGCAACTTCGTTTCTGTCAGATTCTCTTCACCCCAGACTTTGTCGTTTGAGCTGGAGGCACGTTTAATTGAACCCGGTTTAATAGTGCCGTTGGCACCATCCCAGTCAGTAAAAGACATAGTTATTTACCCCCAAGGCGTTGAGTTGCGGTTTTAGTGCTTTTGTTCGCTGAGTCGTTAAACAGATGAGCGCCGATTTCACTGCGTGGCTTCGAGGTGGCCTGAATAGCTGCATAAGCTGCACGGACTTCGCTGTCAGTCATTGCTTTAACCTCAGCATCGTTAAATGCTTTAGTGCTCACCAGTACGGCGGCGCGCACGTCACGCGCTGATTTGGCATCATTGAAGCTGACTTTAGGGAAACGGGCTTTCGCATCAGCCAGGGTGGCGCTGGTTTCATTGCCAGATTTCAGCTGCTCCAGCTCATCTTCCAGCGTTTTAACTTTCGCTTTCAGGTCCGCGTTTTCGGTTTCCAGCGCGGTGATTTTCGCGTCCTTGTCGTCACCACCAGCGGCAGGATCTTCATCGTTCGGCGATGGTGCCCCCGTCATGCCTTCCAGTTGAGTTTTAAGGTCAGCGAGTTGCGCCAGCACTTCCTGAGCCTTTGCCGTCGCCTCGTCAGTCCCTTGCCCCTGGAGTTCTGCCAGTGCTTTTTCCAGCGCGGCGATCATGCCGACCAGTTCGTCAGGAGTTAGCGCTGCACCGTCCGCATCCTTCAGTTTTTTGCCCTTCAGGAAACTCAGGGCGTCAGTTAATGTTTTGAACATCGGCTTACCTTTTTTGTCGTTTAACTTACACTGAGGCCCGTAGCGCCCCTCTGCCACGCCCGCGACATGATTGCCGCGAATGTTGATGTGGTAATACTTACCGCCCCTTTCCTCGAGTTCAGCAGGCTCATATCCAACGGATACTTCACGAATCCCCGTTTCTTCCAGCGTCTTAATTGCAACGGCATCCGTCAGAAAAACGTCGCAGACCACCTCACCGCCCTCGATACGGGTATTGGCGATATGACCGGATGCTTTGTCTTTGTGGTCTGCTGCGGTGACTTCCCCGTCGTCGGGGTGCGTTATGGTGAACGGGAGGCCATTGAATGAAGCGAGTGTTTCAGGTTTTGATAATTCGTCGAGGGTGCGGACAACGGTGATTTTTTTGTTGGCATCGCTGCCAGTTAATCCCAGTTCGTGACCGTAATATTCAATCGGCCCTGCGCGGGTGATCGTCGCAGTGGTAATCACATACCCCTGCGGTGTTCGTTTCCACTTCATTGATTAATCCCATGAGACGTAAGGGAGGGCCAGGCATCGGCACTGGTAATCTTCACCAGGTTTGCCGATAAATGCCCCGATGGTTGATCGCTTCTTCCAGGTCTTGCCGCCGTCGTCTGAATAGACTGTCGGGTCGGAGTATTTACAAAGCATGCCGTTCAGCACTAAATGGCTGTCCCGTTCACGCTCATCCCCTGTGCCGCTCCACTCGTAAATATCAAGGCCCAGCGCAGCGTTCCGGGCTTCCGTGAAGTCAGCGTTAAGTTTTGATGTCTGGTCGCGCGCGATGAATTTCGCGCGGCTTCGGGTAACTCCTCCGCGCTCTTTGATAATGTCGATCAGGTTTTCATGGCGGCCGCCGTCCTTCATATTGGCGAAAACCGCTTCGCCGATATCGTGGATAAAATCGGTATGGATGGATGTGATCAGATCAACGTTGTCACTTACCGCCTTTTCCATTTCCGGCTTTATCGCGCCATCGCCGAGCAAGCCGGTAAGGTCAATTCCAAAAGCCTGGAAGAAAGTGCGCTGCGTCTGTTCTTTGTTCTGAAAGTTCGCACGCGCGACGAACCCGGCAGAGAGCCTGGCGGCGACTTCCTTGATGGAAATGCTCGCCAGGCGCTGCATGACAGCGGCAAGTCGCGCCGTAACAGACAGCGGAGTGGTATCAGGTGCATCAGTAAGGGTAGGCTTGTCCAGCTCTTCAATGTAGGCCTGAACCATTCCGTCAATGAACTCTGTAAGCCGATCCCGGTACCAAACCTCAGCGCGCTTACTCGGTGTTGGTGGGCGCATCCTCCGGCGGCGAGGCTTACGCCGCCCCTGCTGGCGCTCCAGCAGCAGTTTTAGTTCCATAACCACCCCATGAACCAGAATTACCGCCAGTGCTGACGATCCCCTTAATTTCTTCTTCGGTGACCGTCTTCAGCACACCGCGGGCGATCATCTCGCGGATGGCTACCTCTTCGGTCAAAATCGATGAGGTCACCAGCGTGTTGAAGCCCGTCGCATACTGACCAAAGCGTGTCGCCTCTTCGGTTTCGTTGATGCTGTCGATTGACGGATATTCATACGAGAGCGAGTCAGCAACTGAAAGCCTGTCCAGAATGAACTTATCCGCGAAGTCCTGCATCGGCCGCAAGCGTGATTCCTGCATGCCGTTAATGGTTTCGTAATAGGCTTTGTTATCTTCTTCTCCGCTGCTGAACCCACTGGCAGACTGACCGAATAGCACGGTTATAGGCCTGTCGAGGGCGCCGGCCAGAACGGTAGCCATCTTGGTGATGACGTCAGACAGACCGGTGAACTGAGCGTTCTTCTGCTCATATCGCCCCTGACTTTCTGATGTTCCGGCATCAATAAGAAGCAATCCAGTAGATGATTTAGTCTCCTTCATCACGCGCGCATATTCGCGAACCTGACTTTCCTGCCCGGCAGCAATCTGGTTATTCATACCAGGCACAAACAGCACGTCAACGTTGGCTTCCTGAATGGTGTCACCCGTGCTCAGAATAGCGGTGTCGAACGTCTTGATGTGCTCGTATGGGGCTTGCAGATCTGATGTACCGAACTTGGCGCGGTCTTTAATGCTGTGACGACCAAGCTTTGTGCGCAGGCAGCGAGAGTGATGGAATTTAAGCTGTTTACTGCCTACATCGATCTGATATGTGAGTGGCTCTCCGAAGTGATCCGATTTAACGTCAGTGATGATGTTGCTATCTGGCGTGTACTCCCCTTTGCGGAACACCAGAAACTTAATGATTCCCTCACCCTGCAAATCCACTTCACTGGCTATCTGCTCATCAGCACAGTCTGTAACCGCCACGATGAGCGAGTCGCCCATCAGTGATGCCCAGCTCAGCGCGTTGTTGAACACCTGGCTAAGCCCTAGCTCAGTTTCTGTGTCTCTGATGCGCTGCTCAATGGTACTGTCAAAATCACCGGAGAACTCGCGCGGCAGCTTAAGCATGTCAGCAGCTGTCTTATCGATGTATTTCTTCACCACCCACGACTTTTTGTACATCGCGAGCAGCTCTTTATCCGGCACGTCTGGTCTGGTGCTGCTGTAACGCACCGCACCGATTTTCTCACCGAGTGAAGTCATTAAACTGACCAGGCCATCATTCAGACGACCAACAATATTTTTTTTCGCCATTACATGATGTCCAGTGGGCTGAGTGTTTTTCTCTGATACAAATCGCGTAGCCCCTGCGTCATTGCATCGACAACGTCATCGTTCGCGCCGACAGGGAACGTGGTAATTTCCTCGACCGTCTCGGTGATCCACGGTGCGATGTCTTTATGGGGAAGGAAAACGTTACCCGCTTCCCATACAGCGGTGATCGCATGCGCACGGGCAACTTTGCTGCCGTCCGGTTCAACAGGAACAAGCCCCGCAACGGTGCTTTTCAGCGAATCAATAACCGCCGGTCCGTTGGCTTTGTCCTCCACCAGCTTGCGCAGGCCTTTGGGGTATTCGTCGGCCATGCGTTTAACGGCTTTGAGTGTTGCGGTAAAGCTCATGCGCGCGCGCACCTGGTGAAGCAGATAAGCATTGGCGCCTTTTTTCCCCCATACCTGCCCGACAACGTAGTCGGTGCCCTCGCTGTCTTTGAAGGTCATATCCCAGCTATGGACGACAATATCGAAGTTGGTCGGCAAGTCTTTCGGGAGGTAATACTTGATCCACTCGTCTTTGAAGATTGAGCCACCAGCCTGTTTCGGTGACTGCTGGTACATTGCAGACCAGAAGTAATCCCCAAGAATGGTTTTGGTTTCGAGCAACTTTTCTTTCGGGTGAAGCTCAGGAACTAGCGCCTCACCTGATTCATTGATCGCAGGGAAAGCCAGCACTTTAGCGCGAGGTGTAATCTCTACCACTCGCCCAGACAGGTCGTCTGTAGCCCAGCGCGTCGCCATGATTATTTCGCCGCTGTTTTTCGACAGGCGGGTCTTAAACGTGGATACGTACCAGTTCCAGATGGATTTCTTTGTCGTCGGGCTAAGTGCTTCTTTGGCGTTTTTTATCGGGTCATCAATTATTCCGAGGTCAATCTTCTTGCCTGTCAGTGGGCCGCCAACACCAGCACAGACGTATGACCCTTTGTGGTTGGCGATGCTGAACTCGTTGGTGTTACGCTTTACAGCTACGCCGTCATTTGGCTTATTACCTAGCCATGCATCAGGAAACAGTTTGCGGTATTCAGGCGTAGACATAATCCGCTGCACATCGGCGTTCATATCTCCAGCCAGGTCAGCAGAGTATGACAGCGCACCTACACGCATTTCAGGGTACTTACCGAAGAAATACGCGGGGAGGTAACGCGAGACAATATCCGATTTGCCATGCTGCGGCGGTGCGCCAAGAATCAGTATGGGTCTGATGCCGCTCATCATATCCAGCAGGAAGCGATCGAGAGCGTCACAAACCGTCTGCGAGAATTTGCTCGTTATGTACTCTGGGTTGATGTACTGAATGAAGCTTTGAAGGCTGCTGCGCGCCCCCCTGCGTCTTAGCAACTCCTGCGCGGCCTGCTGCTTACTTACCACCTGCAATTGCGGCAAGCTGTTCATCGGTCAAATCCTCTGCGCTGACCTTGTGCTCATGCTGAATTGGGGATCCGTCTGGACCACTTAGCTCGGTCTTTTTAGGGGCGTCCCAACCCTCCATGTCACCAAGTTGCTTGATCGCTCCGCGAGCGTCATGGAGTTTTAGTTTGATGCCATCTTTCCCGGCAGTCAGTTCGGCGATGGCGTCGAGCATTTCTGGGCTATTTTTGACAGAATCTTTAAAGCGCCATGCAGCCTGAATAACTTCTCTACCATCCTCATCAAGCCCCATGTCGTGCTCTGCGAACTCAACAAGGTCAGTGATTCGAGCACGAGCCATAGATGTGAGACGCCTCAAGGCTTCCTCACGAGTCATGATGGCTTCGCTCACCAATTCAGATTGAACAGACTTAAGGAATGCCTGCACACCAAGATTTGTAAAGATTTGGCTAGCTGAGTTGCGTATAGCCTCAGGGCTTTTTGCCTTACCCTTAGCCGCCTTGTATGCATCTGTCTGATTCTTACCCTTAAGTATGGCTAGGGCGAAATTTTGTTGCAGCGGAGTCAGCGCATCGAAAAATTGCTGCTGCTCTACTGTGAGCTTTTTCGATGCCATGAGTTAATCCTGCTTTATGTGTTTTACGATGTCGCGGTGATAGCGATTTGCTAGGGAAGGTGCGAATAAGCAGGTCATTTCTTCCCAAGCTGACTCGCTGATTAAAATTTCGCGGATCTGGGCCGATT